>NZ_CABSJB010000021.1:0-49922 GCF_902477955.1 uncultured Turicimonas sp.
TTGATTGGGAGAGACATGGAGTGCTAAGAGACACACTGGCTGCCAATAAAGAGATCGCAATCGTTCTTTTTAAACAATACATCTGTGTTTCCTTCTTTCATAAGGATAATTATTGAGTTGAGTGTAGGGGATATTGTTAAAAGTAGTAATTGTTTTTGCTTAGATAGGGCAGAGAAGAGTTCCAAATTCAAGCTGAAACTCAAGGTCTATTCCCATTTAGGTGTTGAGAGCAACATCTCTCAAATAATCCAACAAAAAATGGGACAAACGTGGGCGGATAGAGAGCAGAAATAGCGAAAAGTTCTGTTCGCTGCAGCCTTAAATGAATTAAAAAGTCTTGCAGCCATTCAATAAGAAGATGAGAGTGAAGAAAAAGGCGGTCTTGTGAACCACCTTTTTCTGCTTTTGTTAGAAATTAGACAATCTTAGTATTGGTCAAAATTCTTTTGAATTTCTTTAGGATCTTTTGTTTGTGTTAAGGAGAGCATCAAGAGAACACGTGCTTTCTGAGGATTCAAAGAACCGGAAGAAACAAAGCCGTACTTGGCGTCATCTACTTCTGCGTCCTTAGTTGTGGATCCTGTTGGAACACGAGAAGAACGAACTACTGCGATGCCGTCTTTAGCTGCTTTTTCGATGATTGGGAAAGTAGACTTATGAAGGTTGCCGTTACCGACACCGGCGGTGACGATACCGTCATACTTAGCATCTACCAAAGCTTGAGCCTGGATGCCTTCGACTCCGGCGTGCTGATAAACGATACCGACCTTAGGCAGTTTTTCCAATTTATCTACATTGAACGGAGTGGCTGTTGTGTGGGCTTTAACCGGAGCAGCATCCCAAAGGACTTTGCCGTTATGGATAGTAGCAAGTTGGCCGGCATTCGGGCTCTGGAAAGTTTCAACGCCGGTTGTATTGGTCTTAGTCACATCACGGGCACCGAGAACGCGGTCATTCATTACAACCATAACGCCTTTGCCACGTGCAGTTGGATCACCTGCAACTGCTACGGCGTTGTACAAGTTGGCAGGACCGTCAGCAGAGAGAGCGTTTGACGGACGCATTGCGCCGACGAGAACGATAGGCTTATCGCATTTAGCTGTCAGCTGAAGGAAGTAGGCAGTTTCTTCCATGGTGTCAGTTCCATGGGTGATTACGAAACCATCTTTCTTACCGCATTCTGCATTAATTTTCTTGGCCAATGTCAGCCAAACTTCATCGCTCATGTCTTGAGAGCCGATTTGAGCAACTTGTTCGCTGGAAACGTTGGCGATGTTAGCTAATTCAGGAACAGCCTGAACTAAAGCATTGACGCCTACCTTAGCAGCGGAATAGTTTGTCTGATCTGCAGCTTTAGATTGACCGGCAATAGTACCGCCTGTTGCATAAACAGCAACATTAGGTTGAGCAGCATAAGCTGCACCGAAAACAAGAGATAAAGAAGCGGCAATAAGTGCCTTTGTGAACATCGTAGTCCTCCTCTATGTGGAAATAATTTCTCATTCGTCTAAGTGGTCACGAATGCGAAACGTGAATATTTGTATATTTTTTTAAAGTTTATTACGTACAAATCTGAAATAAAATCACATAAATACGGTATATACGAACAAATAAAAAGGACAATTGTTGGATATTTCCTTAGAAGTTCTGTTCTTTCAAAGGCTTGCCACTCAAGGTCTATATATTGTTAGTTTCGAGATTCTTCTTGAGGTCAAAGCTTCTTTTTACTTTGTTGTTTTGTCGCAAAGATTAAAGAATTTCCTTCTAAACCTCAGAAATATAGAAGACGGTTTTTGCGCCGATTGCTGTACTTTTCCTGCACTTTGTGGTTACGTCTAAAATTTAGAGCTTATTTTTTTCGGACAAGTTAAGAGAGCCTGCGAAATGAAAGAAAGCCAGAGAACTTATGTCGCTATAGACCTTAAGTCTTTTTATGCATCGGTCGAGTGCTATGAAAGAAATTTAGATCCATTGACGAGTTTTTTGGTTGTAGCAGATCCTTCCAGAACTTCAAAAACAATCTGCTTAGCCGTTTCTCCGGCTTTGAAAGCTTTTGGGATTCCCGGAAGACCACGTTTATTCGAGGTTCAGAAAAAGGTCGAAGAAATCAACAAGGCACGAAAATTCAAAGCTGGTTTTTCCGAATTTGAAAGCACGGCTTTTGATAAAAAAGAGTATGAAGCAAATGAGACGAGTAAATTGGATTTCGTTATCGCTCCTCCGCAGATGTCTCATTACAGGGCCACCAGCGTGAAGATCTACGAAACCTACCTGGAACTTATTGCACCCGAAGATATTCACGTTTATTCAATTGATGAAGTTTTTATCGACATCACGCCTTATCTGGAAACCTATAAAACAACTGCACATAATTTGGTTCGTGAATTAATCAGAAGAGTTCTGAAAAAGACAGGCATTACAGCAACCGCAGGTATCGGCCCGAATTTATATTTGGCCAAAGTAGCCATGGATATCGAGGCAAAAAAATGTGAACCGGATAAGGATGGTGTTCGGATTGCAGAATTGAATGAGACGACCTACAGACGTAATCTTTGGAGCCATGAGCCAATCACGGATTTCTGGAGAGTCGGAAAAGGTTATGCGGATTCTCTTGAGAAAATTGGTTTAAGGACAATGGGAGATGTTGCTCGATTTTCTATTAAGAACGAGAAAAATTTGTTTGAATTGTTCGGAGTGAATGCAGAACTTCTAATTGACCACGCATGGGGACTAGAGTCTTGCACAATGAAGGACATTAAGTCATTTGAACCCGATGGAAAAAGTATTGGTTCAGGTCAGGTTCTTCAGGAGCCATATTCTTTTGAAAAGGCCTTGTTAGTAACCAAAGAAATGGCAGATGCTTTAGGTTTAGATCTTTTTTCCAAAGATTATGTAGCCACAAAAATAGTTTTGACGATCGGTTACGATGTAGAGAATTTGAATGAGGCCGAAAAAGGCAGCGGATATCAAGGTCCAATTAAAGTAGATTCTTACGGCCGGAAAGTGCCCAAGCCGGCCCATGGAACAGTATCTCTTTCCCGAGCAACCTCATCTTCTTCGGAAATCAGAAAAGAAATGGAGAAGCTTTTCAAACGTATTGTGAATCCTAGTCTTTTGATTCGCAGAATAACGATGTCCGCGGCTGTAAGTCCTAAGAAATCGGTTTGTGAGGAGTCGGAGGATACGGCTCAGTTAGATTTGTTCGACGGCACGGAAATGGCAGAACTCTTCGACCATCAAGACGATAAGAGGGCAGCGAAGGAGAGAAAGATGAACGAGGCAATATTAGCTTTACGAGACAAATTTGGAAAGAATGCTATTGTCAAAGGAATGAACTTGGAAGAAGGCGCGACCGGCATTCTGCGCAACAATCAGATCGGCGGACACAAAGCATGATCAAAGACTATAGTGACATTATTGACCTTGAGCGTCCGGTTTCGCGTTTTCCAAAAATGTCTCGGCAGGCAAGGGCAGCACAATTCGCACCGTTTGCGGCTTTGACGGGTTATGAAGATGCCGTTAAAGAAGCCTCGCGCTTTGTCGCAGAAAAACCTCTTCTGGACGACCAGGAAATAGAAAGAATAAATCAGACCCTGAGGGAGGCCATCGAATTTGACGATGCGGTGGATCTAATTATTTTTGAACCGGACTCACACAAATCCGCAGGAAGAGTCAGCAGAGTAACGTCCCGCATAAAAAAAATAGATGAGACTGAGCGGAAACTGGTGCTTGAGAACGGCAGACAGATCATTTTAGAGAACATAGTTGGCATCAAAACCGAGGACTCTTCTCTTGATCAGGTGCCTTGGTAATCACGTTTCTTCTAGGATGAAGAATGAGTGGATGCTTTTATCCAGAGCTCCTTAATGATTGTTCGACCTCTCTTTATGGTACAACACCATTAGCGGAGAGACCGCTGAGAAACCTTTTATTTTGAAGATTACTATTTCATTTCGATGACATTGGACAGGTCAACTTCAAAGGAAAAATCCGGGTCAATGATAAAAAAGCCACCGGAAGATTCTTTGCAGATTCGGCCTTCAGCAGGGGAAAATTTTCCTGTCTTTCCGATCAGAATCATAGAGTTACCGCAATAGACATTTCCAAAAGTATCTATGCTGAGGTAGCCTTGACATTCTTTTGAGATGGTTCCGATGAATTCACTTGGATGTTCTGTCCAAACTTCGCCCCAGAGGTTTGCATAAATGGGTCTGCAGAATTGAGAGGAAGCGTATGAGGACTCCAGTGGTATGGAGGCTAGAAGGAAACCGACTGTCAGAGAAGCTATCTTGGACATCAAGGCTTTTGAGAACATAGTGAAGCACCTTAATTCAGTTAGTCTTTGACTGCAGTTCTATCATAGTTGACGTCAGTTCATGTCCATCCAATTAATAAAAACTTTTTAAATCTTGTAAACCGGATAATAGCTAATCGGTTAACTTAATCACGTCTGATAAGTTGATTTTGAACGGTTGATCTTTTACGTAAAAGTCGCCGAAAACTCCTCGACAAATGGGCCCTTTCCCGGAAGGAGGTTGATTAAGCTGTCCAATTGAAAAAGGAGAATCACCGCAATAGACGTTTCCAAATACATCCACATGAAGGACTCCTTTGGTATTGCATGAAGACTTTCCGATTGAGAATGGAGAACCTTCGACGAAAATTGTTCCAAAAGAATCGGAATAAACCGGTTTGCAGTCTGAAGGAGAGGCATGGGCTGGACAACAGGCGACAGAAAATAAAAAAGCTCCAACGGTTGCTGCAAGAAGTGTCTGAAAGAAAGTGGGTTTTGGAAGCACGGCAATCCTAATTGAAAGACCAAAATATAAAGGAAGATCTTATCAAGTGCTCTTACTTTTCAAACCAGCCTTTTTCCAAAATTAGAGATCACAACAAGAAAATTAATGGAAGAAGTTTCCTTTATACGATTTTCAATGAGCTTGGTAAAAGAATGGTTTAGAGGCTCAGAAATTTGTCCAGCTCCTACAATCAAATTATCAGAGTGAAGAACAAGAAGCTTCGGTTAATTCATCCGGAAGTGCTGTTGATGTGAAATCAGAGCTTAGAGAGGGATCCTTTATGGGAGGAGGCGCCGATAAGTCTGCGCTTAGGTTCTAATTAACCCAGAAAATAAATTGGCATCCTTTCTCGGTACCTCGATAAGGATGCCAAATTTTTCTGAAGGCTCTTTTGCTAATTGGAAGCGATGAGCCGAAAAACCTTATGACGACTAAGTTATTTTCCTTCTCTCATCACACTTAAGATAACTCCCTTCTGCCAATTAAAGTAAGGGTTGTACATCAATCTAGCTGTAATTTTGCCGTCCGGTGCGCTTTCCCAGGTCGAATACCAGACATTCTTGGCTTTTTCACACTTCGCTATTTCCTTATCGGAAAGGTCATCTCTGCATACTCTGGACTTTCCGTGTCTACCGTACCAAGGATTTTTGGGGGAGTAGGCCAAGGACATATGCGAGAAGCTTGCAATTCTTTCCTCAGGAATGTAGTCGCTTTTATAAATAATTCTCGGATCGCTCCCGTCTCCTTCAGTACCGTACCAAATGAAGCGGCTCTTTGGATTAGTAAATACTTTGGGAAGAATATGAATAAGTTCCTTGGCGTTAATTACAGAGTCGTGTTCCGTCATCATGACAATAACCGGCTTCGAATAGGTTTTATCTTTCATTGATTCCTGGACGTTGACCATGGATTGACGAAAAGCTTCTATTGCTTCTAACGGAACAGTTTCATAACGGAATGGCGCCACGCCTTGAGTATCGTTGTCAGGTTCTTTATACCAGTCTGTGAATAAGTTAATGAGAGGGATGAAAGCAATCATCTCCGTTTGAATCTCGAAAGCCGGAGAAAATAACACCAAACCTTTAACTTCCGGCCGTTCGAAAGCTAATTTTGTGACTAAGTTACAACCGGTAGAAAAACCGCCTAACCATACTTTTTTTGAAGATTTGGAAAGAAGATTTAATTGTGCCTCAACCGTTTTCCTCCAATCCTCATAATCAGTGTCCAGCATATCGGCAGGCTTGGTTCCATTTCCCGGAAGAAGGATGGCTCTGACTAAATATCCGTTGCGTGCCAATTCTCGGCCGATATCTCTAAAAGTCCATGGCGAATCTCCGAGACCATGAACAAACAGGATTGCTTCCTCATTACTTTTCAATGGCTTAAATTCAAAAGGAGCATTAGCAGTCAGTTCAAATTGCTTATCTTTCAATACAAAGTGGCGGTTTTCGGAAATAAACTCTTTGCACTGTTTTTGATAATCGGCAAAGGAAGTTCCCGAGTAAGGCAATTTTGCTTCGTTCGGCGGATTGACCGAACAGCCCGCCAGCGTAAAAAATAGAAAAGTGAAACTAATAAGTTTGTTCAGAAAAGGGCGGACATCTTTCATTCGCAATACCTAAAGGTTCTTCTTATTTATGAAAAAGGATTACTTAAATCATAAATAAGAGAAAACCCTTAGTATGTAAATAATGTCCGAAAAGGGCAAGAACCTTAATAAAAGTGAAGAGCCTTAGGCATAAAAGCGTTTGAAAATGAGGGAAGTGTTAACTCCTCCGAAGGCAAAATTGTTGCTCATTATGTAATCAGTGTCCAAACGGCGCGGCTCATTCATGATGTAGTCAAGCTTGCCGCAATTTTCATCCGGTTCTTTCAGATTGGCAGTGTGGGCGAACCAACCTTCATTCATCATTTGAATAGCAAACCATGCTTCCAACGCACCGCAAGCACCCAACGTATGACCCAGATAACTCTTTATAGAAGAAATGGGAGTCCCAGCGCCAAAAATTGCTTCAGTGGCTAATGATTCGGCAATATCTCCTCTGGAGGTAGAGGTGCCATGGGCAGAAATGTAGCCAATGTCTTCAGCTTTAAGTTGAGCATTCTTCAAAGCGTTGGCAATACAAATTTGAATTGTTTCTTTCTTCGGCTGAGTGATATGGGTGGCGTCACAGTTGGAAGCAAAGCCAACTACTTCAGCAAGAATATTCGCTCCTCTGTTTTTTGCATGTTCAAGCTCTTCAAGAATGAGTGCACCGGCTCCCTCACCGACAACTAATCCATCGCGGTTTTTATCAAAGGGCTTTGGAGTTTCTTCAGGTTTTTCATTCAAGGTGCTGGTGGCAAATAAAGTGTCAAAGGATGCAGCCATGGACGGGCAGAGCTCTTCCGCTCCGCCGGCGATCATTAGATCCTGCATTCCGAATTTAATGGCTTCATAGGCATATCCAATAGCTTGGCTCCCGGATGTACAAGCGCTGGAGGTAGGAATCACTCTGCCGGTTACACCGAAGAACAGACCGGCGTTTACTGCGGTGGTATGCGGCATAAGCTGGACATAGGTAGTTCCTGAGATGCGGGATGTATCTCCTCCGTCAAGCATTTTTGCGTAAGCCACTACCGGTTGGGTACTGCCAAAACATGAACCAAAAGCAATTCCTGTTTGTCCGTTGGTAATAACTTCATTGCCGAGTAAGCCTGCATTTTCCAGGGCTTTTTCGGTTGCGCGAGTGGCTAACAAAGAAACTCGTCCCATTGAACGAATCTTTTTTCGGGTGTAATGGGCCGGAAGTTCAAAGTTTTCGATTGGAACAGCAAGCTTTGTATTTAAACCTTTAAAGTACTCCCACTCCTCCATATATTTGACGGCATTTTTTCCCTCAAGAAACCGTTCTTTTATGGTTTTCCAGTCTTCTCCGAATGCAGTAATACCGCCAGCACCGGTAACAACAACCCGTCTAGCCATTAGATCATTCCTCCATTAACACTGATGACTTGTCTTGTGACATAAGCTGCGGAGTTGCTCAAAAGATAAGAGACAAGGCCTGCAACTTCTTCCGGTTTTCCCATCCGCTGCATAGGAATAAGCTTCATGGCATGTTCAATAGCCCGAGGATCCATGTCGATCATATCTGTGTCAATCAATCCAGGCGCTACGCAATTTACCGTAATTTTTCTTGAGGCTAATTCCACTGCAAGGGCTTTGCTTGCTCCAATCAGACCGGCCTTCGCCGCACTATAGTTAACTTGTCCGCGATTACCAGTCATGCCTGACACTGAACTAATGACAACAATGCGGCCTCCGCTTCTCAGGCGAATCATCGGCATTACACAGGGATGGATGACATTGTAGAAACTGTTCAGATCGGTGTTGATGACATTGTCCCAATCTTCATTTTCAAGGGCCGGGAAAGCGGCATCTTTTTTTGTTCCGGCACTGTGAATGATCCCCCAATAAGCCCCATTTTCTTCAATATCTTTTTCCAGAGCTTTTTTTGCGGCTTCACGATCACCGACGTTGAATCCAAGAGTAGAAGCAGGGCAGCCCATAGAAGCAAATTTTTGTTGGAGTTGTCGAGCTTTTTCTTGAGAAGAGTTGAAATGAAGAACTAATTCATAGTCCGGATTATTTGCTAGTTCCCCTGCAATTGCACTCCCAATTCCTCCCGTCGACCCGGTAATCAGTATTCTTTTTTTCTTAGTCATTTTCGGATATAAATTTAGTTACTGAACAGCTTATCGTATTCAATTTTTGTGGGTTGGTATACAGTGATTTTCCCATGGGCCAAGGTTTCGCCTTTTTCAGAGAGGACAGAGCCGTCAAAGGAAGCAAGATTTTTATCTTGAATAATCTTTTGGATTTTGATGGTGAGAACTTCATTCGACGGCGTTTTATCGACGAGAAGTTCGGCTCCTCTAACACTTAACAAAAATCCAACATCGGATAGTTCCATGTCGTCTTTTCTATAGTAGCCCGCCCAGACTCCTATTGCTTGAGCCATCATTTCGATAAGAAAAACATTGGGAATAATTCCATCCTCGTCTTTGAAAAGTTCGAGTCTATCGGCTTTTTTGCAATCACAGCGGCTCTCCGCATGCTCTTCGTCTATTTCCACGAGCTCATCGATAAATCTCATGGGGAGACGATGAGGAAGCCAATTATCAAGTTCATTTTCCGTCATAATGTCCCAATATTAGAGAAGTATTGTTTCCTCCGAAAGCGATATTGTTGGACATCATGTAATGGCCTCGGAGCTTAGTTGGATTTTGAAGAAGGCCGAGTCCGCTGAAGGCTTCGTCCATTTCGCTTTTGTCCTCAAATTGCGAAGGCAACACTGTTTGAGGGTTGTCTAAAAGCGCACAAAGTAGGGCTGCTTCAGTAATTCCGGCAGCTCCCAAAGTGTGACCGGTAAGGTTTTTTGTAGAACTACACGGAACAGAACCAAAAAGATTTCTAACCGCAGCTCCTTCTGCAGAGTCATTTAACCTTGTGGCCGTCCCATGAAGATTCACGTACGCAATGTCAGAAGTTTGCAGCTGAGCCATTGCTAAGGCTTCTCGCATAGCTGTTTCTATCCCGGCTCCCTGAGGGTGAGGAGATGAAATGTGATAGGCGTCGGAAGTCTCTCCCCATCCGGCCAATACAAGATTGGAGGGCTCTTTTGAAAGAACGAGAACTCCCGCCCCTTCTCCGATAGTGATTCCCGCACGTTTTGATGAGAAAGGACGGCATTTTTGGCGCGACATTACTTCCAGAGAAGTAAATCCATGAATCGGAAGTTTGGCTAAGCTGTCAGCCCCTCCTACAATAGCAGCGTCTGCCATTCCCGATTGTATTAATCGAGCTCCGGAAATAATAGAACGTGCGCTGGAAGTGCAGGCTGTACTGATAGTGTAGGCAGGTCCGCAGAGTCCCAAATACGCCGAAAGAAATCTTGAAGGATCTCCTAATTCTTGTGCCCAACCTTGAAAATCTGAAGGCGTCGGCTGCTTTGAAATGACGGCATTTACATATTCGTTTGCTTCATTTGAACCGGAGGTACTGGTTCCCATAATGACAGCAACCCGATTTTTAGAAAACTTACCAACTAGAGAATGAAACTTGTCAGAGTCATGTTGTAAGGCCGCAAGAATAAGGCGGTTATTTCTGGAATTGTGACGCTTAAATTCATTGGCAATGACAGGAAGTTCTCCAAGAACATTCCCATAAAAAGCATTCTTATTGCTTCCTAACCAATGGGTGCTTTCTCTCATCCCCGGGGCGTGATTATCAGACAAATTTTTCAAAATGTCTGGAATTGAGTTTCCAAGGGCATTTACAGAGGAGTAGTAATTTATAAAAATCATTAAAAATAACTTCTAAAGAGATAGGAAATTATTCGAGAGCCTAAGGTTACATTGAACTATCAAGAACTTTCAAGTTAATTAATAGGCAGGTCTTGTATTTCAATTTCATATGAAAAAGAATGATTGGAAATCCTGACGATTTCTCCTTTTCTTCCTTTAGGCCAATTAAATGTCTCAATCGGATTTTTGTCACTGTCAAAGATAACCATTTCGTTTTTATCTTCTTTGACCGTCCAATGATTAGGAAGGCTGCTCTCCAACACTTTCGGCGGAATCCTTACAGCGATAGAGTCAAAGAGAATTTCCATGATGGGTAAAGAATGCACCATCGGGACTTTTTCTTGGTACTGTACTTTTTGGCCGTTGTAGATTATTTGGAAAAGTTCTAATCCGGTAGGCATCAAGCCATCCAAAGTAAGAATTCCGTTTGAGCATTTTTCTACCACCATTAATGTTCCTTTTTCTTGTCCCCATTTGAACTTTAATAAAGAATGCTTTAGAAAGTCCGTAGAACAAGTTGCCGAAGGAAGCGCTGAGGAGATGTCCTTTGTTAAGCGATGCTGAAGCTCCAAAGAATTATTGGTCGTCGAGCATCCGGCAGAAAATAAAAAAGGAAGCAATAGAAAAGCACAAGACAAAAGATATTTTTTATTCATTATTTTTACCATTCAGTCTATGTTGCGCAGACAATAAGACCATTAAGTATGAGGTTGCAATTCCTACACAAACAATTAAACCAAAGTTTTTGATTGCTTCTGTTTTACTGAGTACTAAAACGCCTAAAGATATTAATGTAGTAGCTGCAGATACAGAAATGGCTAAGTAGGTGGATCGATTCACTCTTTCTCTGTTAGCCGAAAAAATCTGATAGTCGGCCCCAATTCCTAAAATAAGAATTAAGGCAAAAACGGAGAAGAGATTGAAGGGCATTCCTGTCAATCCCAAAGTTGCGAGGGCCGCAGCTCCTGATAAAACAATTATTCCCGTTTGGATAATGGATTTTTTCCACCCAAAGAAGTACCAAAACAGAGCCATAAATCCAAAAACTAAAAAGCAGATAAACCAAGAGAGGACCATCCTTTGGGTTCCTAGCCATGTCTGAATATCCTCTCTTTGAGTGATTGGAAAACAAGACGAGAGCTTGGAGCATATAGTTTGTAACCTTTCCTTAGATGTCTCTATAGGAATATAAAACGCCTGTTCATTTTTTAAACTTAAGAGGAACGGCTTCCATACTTGTCCTAAATGAGAATTGAGCCAGCCTTTTGCATCGAGGGTATCGGGAAGTGGAAATTGAGATAACTCAACTCCTGTGTCCTGAAGTTTTTGAGCTACTTCAGGAAAAAGCTTCTCCAGCCGATCTCTAACCTGAAGCTGGCTTTCTAAAGAGAGGAGAGCCGGGTAGATGAATTGACGGCGAGAAAGTTTGCTCTCATTAATCACCAAGGCCGCTTTTTCAATTTGTTGTATAAGTGCATCTTCGGATGGGGCGGTTACAACAATTCCTTTTTGTGAGAAGTTCGCTCCGGTGAGCTCTTTAATTTTGTTTTCCGACTCAGATAAAAATTGGGAGCTTTGATAAAGTCTGATTAAATCATCATCAACTGATAATTTTGGTAAACCTAGAGCCAATAAGAAGATGAACACAATCCCGACGAAGGCTTTAATGGAATTGCTGGAAGAGCAAAACAAGAAAAATGAATTAGTAGCTTCAGAAGTTTTCGAATTGGCTGCCGGCTTTATAGAGAAGAGCGGAAACCAGAGCCAAACTGTTAAAAATGAACCAATCAGTCCGAAGACAGCAAATACACCTAACTGGCGGAGACTGCTAAACGGAGAAATTACCATTAATCCGTAAGCAAGAACTGTGGTTATCAATGCCTGTAAGAGAGGCTTCTTTAATTTTTTTTTGATTGATAAAGGAGATTCTTTTGCAGAGGCGTTTTGTCTGGCTAAGAGATAGTGGGTTGTGTAATCGGTAGAAATTCCGATTAAGCTTATGCACATGACTAAAGTTATGGCGTGTACCGACTCAAAGAAAGTAAAGGTTGCGGCTAGTCCGAAAATCGTGCCGATACCAACTGAAAGCAGGCACAAGAGGATAGGTTTGAGTGTTCTGAAAACAAACAAAAAGAGGGCCGAGAGAAGAAGGACGGATACAATGCTTAAGGTTTGAACGTCTGTCTTAGCAGTATTTTTAGCTTCCTCTTGATGAAAGATACTCCCGAGAAAACAAACCTCAAGATTCGGGTTAAGGCGCTGTTTTTCTTTAATTAATTCGTTAATGGATGAGATCCATCGGCTAATTTCTTTTTCACTTAATGAGGACTTCAAGCGGACATTCAGAACGGCCCAAGGAACGTTTTGTGAGTCAACAGAAGTTAGAAAGCCTTCTTGCGGAGTTAGCTTTGAAGACGGATTATTTTTAGCGGCTGCTCTAGTAAGAAGAAAAGGGTCATCAGTCAGCTCTTTTAAGGATGGCGCGGCAAACGCAGAGAATAGTTCGCTGAGGATTCTTTGACTAATCTGGTCTGCAGAAGCGGTTAAATAGAATTTTTTATCGGGAGCAGATAAGAAGGCTAGCCTGTGCTTGATAAAGAAGCTAAGAAAATCTGCCTTCTCTTGCTCTGTCACGGAGGAGGAGACGGATTCAACAACAGGACTTGATTTTAAGAAATCATCTAAAGAGAGCGTGAAGTCTTTATTATCTTTAACCGCAAAAATAACTGTCCTCGCAAGTGAGTCTTGCAGGGCAGAGTGAATTTGTTTGAGCTCGGTGGAATTCTCCTGTTGCGGGAGCAGATCGAAAATATTTGAAGAAAGATTTCGATCGTATACACACAGGGCTGTATAAATGAAGGCAACAAGCGAAAGCGCTAACCACAATAAAGCAACAAATTCCCGTTTATGGAACTGGCTTTGCAAGGTTGAAGTCTTCTCGTTCATTTTTACCTATCGGGGTTACGGTTCCGAATGTAATCAGTGTGTTGGCTCCTGAAATTTCTTCAATTTGAATATCTTTTAATTGTTTTCCTCCATCAACGGAAATCTCTTTGACTATTTTCGATAAAGGCTCAATTTTGGGAATTAAAGTCATTTTCCAAATCTGTGAGTTTCCCGAGACCGTCACGGAAAAGTTTTTCTCCAAATTGGCCTGATTACCCTCAAAAAGTGATTTCAGCGTCGAAACCATCTTATAAACCTCCGGATTCTCAGAAGCAGTGATTTCTCTGGGCTCTTCAGATTGAGTTTGTAGAAGGACAGACTTGTCAGTAATTAAAGTCTTTTGAAGGAAAGGCTTGGTCTGAATCCAAGCCAATCCTTTGGAGTCCGATAAAGAGAGATGGCCGGAGGATTTGAGAATCAGTCCTTGAGAAAGGGTTTTCGTCTGAAAAAAATCCGCAGAACCTTGACGCAAATGCTCAAAGGCATCCATGACGTATGGAGGGAGCAAATTTGAGGCAAAAACCAGAGAACTCATCGTAAGGCCAATGGCCGCAATAAATTTTTTAAGCATAAGGACTTTCCTTTCCTAATACTTCAAATAAAACCTTAGGACTTGTCAAGCAGCCTTGCTTTTTCTTTAAGTCAAAGGCCATTTGCCGCGACATTCCTGTGGTGAGGATCTTATTTGTCTCCTGGTCTCTGATGAGGTATTCAATTTTTATTTCGTTTTCGTATTCGACGATTTCTGCCGATACCAGAAGAGAGCTTTCCAGCACGGCCGGTCGCCGGTATTTGATTTTGACTTCGATAATCGGCCAGACATATCCGCTTTGCTTCATTTCGGTATAGCCAAAGTGAAGATCTTTAAAAAGGGCTTCTCTGGCCTTTTCAAAAAATTTTAAGTAATTCCCGTGCCAAACCACTCCCATCGGATCTACTTCATGGAAGGATGGGTTAATAATTATTTCTTTTTTAAGACTAATTTGGGTTTTATTTATTGTCATTGTGCAGATCCCAAAAATCATAGAAATTAAACCATTGAAGCGGATAAGAGACTGCCTTTTCTTCTAATTCTTTAACATACATAGAAGAATACTGACGGACGGCATTGATTCTATCTTTTCTTGGAAGGCTAACTTTATCGGTTAAGCGATGGGCCGAGATGAGAATACTATCTTTGTCTCTAACGGCAAACATTGTGTATACGGGACATCCAAGAAGAGAGGCAAGCACGTAGGGACCGATGGGGAAAAGAGCTTTCTTTCCTAAGAAGGTCTCTTCTATTACGCGCTTATCATCGCTTTCTTTCAAACCTAAAGGGATTCTGTCGGCAGCGATTGCAATCCAGGCCCCGGCTTCTATTTTCTCTTTTAAGGAAATAATGGTGCTCAAGTCAATCTCATCGATTTCTATCAAATTTAATTGACTTTTCGGAGCACTTTTTTTCATAAAATTTTTAAAGTTTTTAGCGTTTTTATCAAACAACAAGATGTAGATTTTTTCGTGATAATCAATCTCTCCTATTGCACGCATGGCTTCTACAGATCCCAAGTGAGAAACTAATAATAAACGGCCTTCGCGTTTTTGATGAGTGAGCAGGTTGTTGACGGTATCCTCATCTGCAAACTTCACAGGAGTGTTCAGCTTGGCTCCTTCTGTCCACACAATGATCTTGTCGAGCAGGGCATCTGCGAAAGACAAAAAGTGATTTAAAGAAGAAAAGGGCTTTTTCTGATGCGACGGATGAGAATAATCGAAGACTCGTTGTTGAAAATCTTGGCTTGCTTTTCTTTGATTTTTGCCAAATGCCCAAAAGCAGGTAACCACAGGGGCACAAAAGAGTCGAAAAATCTGCCTTCCTCCTAATTTATAGACAGCCAGGAGAAAATTGACTCCCAGGACTCCTTTTCTTTCTTGAATTTTCGCCCAGTGAAGAGAAGGACTCTTCTCCGAGCGGCGAGCAAGATTACTTCTAACGTGCGTAAGAGACTCGAAAAATAACCTGGTGTGCATCTTACTGATTAGCCAGTTATCTCTAAGAACTTTGAAGTTGCTTACTCCGTCCTGCGGATACGTAACACGGACGGGCAGAAAGATCATTTCCATCCCTGACCAGTAGAGACGAACTAGGATGTCGGTATCGAAATCCATTCCCATCCCGATTTTGGAAGATTGCGCAACTTCTAAGGTTTTACGGATGGGATATATGCGAAACCCGCACATGCTGTCCTTTAGAGAGAAAGACAGCGTTTCGACAGCTACCCAAAAATCAGTAATTTTTCGTCCAAGTTCTCGGCTCTTTGGGACTGATTGATCATAGATAGGGTAGCCGCATACACAATCCTCAGGATGGCTTTCGGACTTGCTCAAAAAAGAGGGAAGGTCTTCTATTGCATGCTGACCGTCAGCGTCGATTTGGGCTGCGTGGGTGAAGCCTAGCTCTGAAGCCTTATGCAAGCCTGCGATAACCGCCCCTCCTTTTCCTTTATTTTTCTCCAGTGCGACTAGTGTAACGTTCGGAAAGCTTCTGACCGCTGATTTGATTTCTTCAGCCTCGGCGCTTGGACTTCCATCATCAACAACAACACAATCTTTAATAAAGGGCTGAATTCTGGCCAGAACGTCTGCAAGCACTCTTGAATGCCCATAGCATGGGACAACGGCGCAAAATTTTACTGCGTTAGAGGGCATTAAGAAACTTTTCCTTGGCTGACAGTTATCCATTCATTGTTCTTAAAAGATTTATAAGTGAAGGATAAATATTTTTCATCAAAAGATAAATGAAGGCGGATTAAATCCCGAGGAATCATTGGGACGGTAAATTTAATTTGGCGAATGTTTTTCACTGTTCGTTCGCAAAGCCCGTAAGCCCGAGCAAACCGAGTGACCCAATCTAGTTGAGCAACCCCAGGCAAGATCGGCTGAACGGGAAAATGTCCCTTAAACCAAAGAAGAGTAGGGGCAAGAACAAATTCCAAGACAATTGAATTCTCAGTTTTTTCTATAACAGCGACATCTGCCGGGATAAGGCTATTCATCAAAAAATCTCCTGAGTTCTCGTATCAAAATTTTCCCTTGATTATTTTGAGGCCATGATGGTGTAATGCGCCAGAAACGAGGCAAAGCTAAAAGAGGAATCTTATCTTTCAACTCATTTCTTAGAGACAAGATTTTAGCTGCAGGAAGTCTTGAGACCTCTTTGACCATGGGGTCAAGCAGTACGGCACCTAAGAATGTTCTGCCATCCCTTTCCAAAGGAACTACTTTACAGGGCCTTGAATAAAACTGAGTGATTGTTTTTTCAACATTAGTCAGATTTATTCTTTCTTCTCCGATTTTCAGAATATTGTCTTTTCTTCCTTTTAATAGAAATTGCCGAGGGGTATGAAAGTCATATTCGTCCTCAAGAATAAGAGAAGGCAAGACACGACCGGTTGAAACCAAACGGTTCCCAACGATAGAGAGATCCGAGAAAAGAGTCCACAAAGAACTCAGTTTTCCATCGTGAGTAAATCGATAAGCAATGACGCCGGCCTCTGTACTTCCATAAATTTCCGTAATCTCGCATCCTAGCCAAGTCTTCACTAGGGAGGCGGCTTTTTCCGTGAGAGGAGCGCCGGCTGAAACCACTCTTTTTATAGGGGGTGGAAGAAGGGCCGGATCCAGATTCGAAAGAAATGAGGGAGTGGAAATAAAAAAAGAATTAACCTTAATCTTTGAACAATCTTCGGGTACTTTTATTCTCTTGTCATAAATAGCTAACCCGTGAGACATGGCAAGCCATATATTGAATGTAAGACCATATTGATGTTCGGAATCTGCTGTAGAAGCGACCGCTTGAACTTCTGACTTCGGAAGTAAACAAGTCGTTTGAGCGGCTTCTAAATCAAGTTGGCCTATGGTTTTGGTAATTTTTTTCGGAGCACCGCTTGAACCTGAAGTAAACAGTTCAACAATGTTGTTTCTAAAATCGGACTGAGTTGGAGTTTCAGAAGAGCTATCAGTCAGAATCTCACGCAGGTCTTCTTCCCTTACGCATAATTCTGCCAAGGCATGTCTTTCCTTTTCGAGAATGGCATTTTGGGGAATAAGAACCGGAACATTACCCGAAAGAACAATGCCCATGAAAAGGCATAAAAAACTATAGTTGCTTTCCGTCGTAATCAGGATTCTGGCTCCGGAAACCTCAGAAAAATGCTTGTATACCTTACGGACATCCAGACTTAACTCTTTACGGGTTCGTTTCGGATTGATAGTTACTAAATCTTCAGGAGGCCCTGAAAGCCAATTATTAAACGTTAAAACTTCAGACATTTAACACCAATTTTCGATAAACCCATTCTCCAAGAAGGAGGGCACCTATGCAAATGTAAGAAAAGCAGCCGTTCCAAAGAGACCATAAAACGAGGTTATCTTGCGAAGCCGTCCAGGCTGCGATTAACCCGTTAAAAATAAAGAAGAAACACCAAATTTTTGTGACGTTTTTTAGATACGGAATTGCTTTAGCCGGAAGATCCTTTGTCATTAGCCTGGCTATCCGTTCAATTGCAGAAGGACCATTAACCAAGGAAAAACCGAATATAGACAAAAGGGCAAGATTTACGAATACCGGATACCAGAGAAAAACTTGCACCTTGTCTAAAATTAAACTTAACACGCCTAAGGCAAGGCCTATCAGACCGGGAAAAAGAGAAAAGTTAACTGCTCCTTTATTCCTTAAGGCAAAAACACATTGCATCAAGAAAAAAAGCAGGGCAATTCCGAAGAAGAATCGAAAGTCGTTATGCCGGGCCAGAAACAAAACCAACAACGGAAACAAAGTGACGACGATGGAGGTGACAGCCCTGGCACAGAACAACAATCGATTTTTCCACATTTGCAGTTATTTTTGCTCTTTCTGTTGCTCAGCCATTAAACGTTCCAGGACGTCAACAACGTCTTGGACAGTTTTGACAGCCTGGAATTCTTCAGGTTTAATTCGTTTCCCGGTCTTCTTTTGGAGACTGACAATCATATCTACGGCATCGATACTATCGAGGTCTAGATCCTCGACTAAGCGGCTGTCCGGCTTGATATCCTCCGGATTTAACTCAAACAGCTCAGCCATTGAGTTTCTTACTTCTAAGAAGAGTTCTTCTTGGTTTTTCATTATTTTTCCTGTTGTTTTTTAATAAATTCGGCAAGTTTAGTTACAGAGGCAAAGTGCTGTTTGATGTCATCTGTAGGTTCGGTTAGCTGGATTTTGAAATGGTTTTTAACCGCAATTCCCAATTCCAGAGCATCGATAGAATCAAGCCCTAGGCCTTCGCCAAAAAGAGGAGCATCTGAATCGATGTCTGCCGGTGTTAAATCCTCGAGATTAAGAGAGTCAATAATGACCTCTTTAACTTCGTTTTTTAATTGTTCAATTTCCATTTTTATGCCAATAATTAATAGTCAGTTGATAGTTTTGTAAAAGGTCTTAATTCATCACCAATCTTTCTTGTCAAACGTCTGCTGGCTAACGAGAAACCTTCTTCCTGAGGTTTAATAAATCGTTCCGGGTCTATTTTTTCAATGAGTTCAAGCCGGACGGAGGGGCGGGCTTCAGGTATCTGATACCATTCGCTTGACTTATCAAGCCATTTTTCAGTGCATTTAATCCCAATAGCTTGGATAGGAGCGTTACAGCGCAAGGCTATATGCGCAACTCCTCTTTTTAACTTCATGGGCTGACCCGGGACGGTTCTCGTGCCTTCCGGAAAGATAAGGATACTGTGTCCTTTTTTCAGTCTTTCTCTGCAGTCTTCAAGAATTTCTTCAGAGGCGTTATTTAATAGGTAGTCGGCTGCGCTAACAACTCCTTTTAGAAAGAAGTTTTTTGTAAGCTGAGCCTTGACTAAACAGTCAACTTCCGGCAGCTCAGAGGCTATAAAAACATAATCTAAAAGGGTCGGGTGGTTAGCAATAATAATGCAGCCTTTCTCCTCCCGAAGTTTTTTGATGTTTTCGGTATCGATATCTGCAATTTTGAGTGTTCTAACGCAAGTTACGAACAGTCTGAAACTGCTCGAGATGGCCTTACGAGCCATTGTTGTTCTTTTTTCAGAATCTTTGACGAAAACATTCAAAAGAGGGAAATAAGTTGAAGTAAGTGCCAAAGCGCCGATTCCAAAAACTGACCAACAAAAACCTGAAGACAATCTTCTGAGTTGGAATTTTACAAATGAGTCTTTTTCTCTCATAGCTTTGCCCAGGTTATTGTCGAACGGTCGGTTTTCGTTTGGAATACATTTTCCGGAGAGAGGAGGCCGGCAGCTAAAGAAAAGGCAGGATTTCTTTTTGCGGTTTCGTTGAGGATGAATTCAATTGAAACGTTTAATCCGTTGCCATTTGAGAGTACCAAGCCAAGTGCGTAAGGATCCGTACGGGCCTCTTCTTCAAGAGCACCTCCCAGAATCTCAGGAAGAGAGGATTCGAAGTCTACGACAAGAACTTTTTTCTTCCCAGCATCTAAGAGAGACAAAGCCTCTATCAGCGCAGAATGCAGTGAATCCGTTCCTGCTGCAATTGAGGTAACAGGGCCATGGAATTTCTGTTGAATACTGGTCATAGCCGAGGCAGCATTATGAACAGACATGCTGAAATCAGTCGGAGAAATATCAGCGTTGTTAGCTAGGTTCGAGAAAATTTTCTCACTGCGATTTAATTCGCCGTGTCTTGAAGAAAATACCAGAGAATCGACAGAATGCTTTTTCATTAATGAGGTTGCGACTTCTACCGCGGCCCTGCAGCCTTTGCTCATTCTTCGAGCCGACATCATTGGAATTTTCTGTACTTCTTCTTGCGCAAGCGTTCCGTTGATAGACTGGGTTTGTGAGTCCAGAATTAACCAGTCAGATATGTCAATATTACGCTTAATCAATTAGTTATCCTCCCTTGGAACGGGACTGAGTTTTTCTTTTTATTATATGTAAAGGCCATTGCCTGGATATTAAATTCTCGTTAAAGCCGTACATAGTGGGGAAAACACCCACCTATTGAAAGCGATGAAGATTAAGTTCCTTTGAGACGCTTCACAAGTTTTGATTATTTTTATTTTGTTCGGCAAATTAATAAGGTATGTCCGGTTCCTAACGGGCCGACTTCCTCCTCGATAACTAAACCAGCATCCTCGATGCACTTTTCAAATTCAGAAACTTGGTAAAAGCGGCTCGTGCCGTTAGCAATAGCTGTGAAATACAAGGACATGGCCGCTAGACACAAGTCTCCGATCTCGAAGGGCTGGTTTCCGATAAAAGGCTCAAGAATCAGCAACCGAGAATTGGGCGCTAAATTCATGCGAACTTTTTTAAGAATGGAGGTGATTTCATCCTTATGAAAGCAGTCAAGAAATTGGCTCATTAACCAAACATCGGCGTCTGAATATGGAAAGCTTTTTATTTTCAGAACATCTAGGGCGACAGTGCTGATTTGGGACGACAATCCATGCTGTTGAATATTTTTTTTAGCAACAAGGCATTGTTCGGGAAGATCATGAATTTTGATTTCGACTGTCGGATCCATAGAGGCATAAAGCATCGACCATTTTCCCGTGTTTCCTCCGACGTCAAAGATTTTCTTCGGGGCAAAATGCTCTAAAACATATTTTGCAAGATCTTTGAAAGCGGCATCGGAATAGAAGTGGTCAAAGTCGAACCAACTTTTTCTTGCCGGCTCGGGAAGCGTAGTGAGGGCCGGATAAATGGTCGGCCAGTTTCCAAGTGACTCTAGACCTGCCGGGCGCTGCTCCAAGAAAGATTTATCTAAATTTTCCAGGCCTCTGTAACAGACGTCTCGGGTAAATGCGAAATTAACTTTGACGAGAGGATCATTCAAAAGAAACCAACCGGTTTTGGCTAAATAATAATTACCTTCCTTGTGTTCAACCAGGTTTAAAGCCAAAGCAATTTGAAGCAGAGTCTCAACAGCATATTCAGTCAACTTGGTATGTTCAACAACGGCAGCGAGCGAAGCCCCGTTTTTTCCGGAATCTTCGAGGAATGACAAAATCCCGAACTTTAATAAGCACGATGATGCTTGAAAAAGAAAAGGAGCAATGGCTAAGGCATGAGCATTATTAAGAGCTTCTAATGAATTTATTTTCTTACTACATTTCATTGTTTGCTTTTAAGGATTGAGTTTTTTCTTGTGATGCTTTTTTTATTGACCCCTATGCACTCCTAGCTCAGAGGACATTTGAGTCTAATTTTTCTTCACCGAGAAGTATAAAAGAGTTGGATTGACAAGTGGTGATTTCAATCAAGAACTTATACTTTAAGTTTGGATGCTTAAATTGTACGAGCGTTTAAAACTTGCCATCAGTGCAGCGAGAGGCAATGATTTGGATAAGCAACTATTGAAATAAAAAATAGTATTTCTTTTTTTTTGGACTTCAAACAAAGGGGTAAGTCAACTTAGCAAATGACTGGATTACATCGGGTTTTGATTGAGTTCGTATAGCGTAAACGGACCAGAAATCATACTCCTCCCGAGTTTGTAAAAGGAAAAAAACGAGCGCAGACTTGGGAGGAGGAGAACAGCCTATGAGTTGCTAGTTTTACTTAGCTTCGTTGTTGATGGTAAGACGAACGAGTTCTTTCTTGATGGACAGGTCTAAATTTCGAATCCAGTTATTCAAGTGTCTATCAACAGTTCCGTCAGGTCGCATCAAAGTTGATTTTTTATTTGGAGTAATTGTATAGGTTTCTCTGTCGTATTCGATGTCCACTACACCGGTATGTTGTCCTTTAACGTAAGTAGCTTGGATAGTTTTGGAATTGACTTCTTTCATTACCCAGCCGCGAGAAGAGCCGGCAAGGTAGATTGCTTTTTTAATTTCTTTTAATGTGGGGGCATGTTTACTTGAACCTGTCGGATTGCTATTCCCAGTAGCAATCAGAGGTTGAGATGTGCCGCACGCTGTTAAGAATGCCACAGAACCTAACGCTGTAATAAGAATACGTCTTTTCATTTTTCTATCAAAATAAAATTTATGGAGAGGTGAGGTGTAAGAACTGGAAGTATAGATTACTTCTGTAAATAATTGTTTCTTCTTCGGCATACTAGAAAGAACCGAAGAGGCGGATTGCAGAAATAGAAGCAAAAGCTAAGTAAAAAGTAGGAGCCTTTAATCTATGAGAGGCTCCAATTGAGAAAAGTATTCGGCTTTCAAAATCAGTGTTTTTGTCCAAAGTGATCAGGCACGTAATGTCCGCCTCTGCCGTCACTTCTCATATGGTTGCCATGCTGATCGTAATAGCCGCCTCTGCCATCGCTACGGATATGATTTCCGTCAGGAGTGTAGTAACCACCTCTGCCGTCGCTTCTGGTATGGTTGCCGCGCTGATCATAGTAACCGCCCCGGCCGTCACTGCGGGTATGGCTGCCATCCGGATGATAATATCCACCTCTGCCATCGCTGCGGATGTGTTTTCCATCGTTGGTGTAGTATCCGCCTCTACCATCGCTTCGGTAGTGATCCATGGCTTGAGCAAATGGAACGGCGATAAAAAAAGAAAAAAGGCATGCTGTCAATAAAATTTTCTTCATATCTTGGGACCCCATTTTTCTTCAAAGTGTAATGATTCTTTTTGTCTCCATCTATATTTAAGGCCGACAGGAATATTTTTTTTAAATAATTAACGTCTTATCCAAAGGATATCAAAGGAAAGAAAATTAAATAGTTAATGCATTACCGAACATTGAAAAGTACCTGAAGGATTTTCAGGTATCTCTAGTTGTTAATCCGAAACTGATGTCGCTTTCTTACAGATAATTTCAAAATGTAAAACTATCATTTTGATGTCTTCTTTTTGCCTGTAGGACCATGGAATAGATTTTTATGCTCAATCTAAGAATTCTTTCAACAATTAATGGCATACTCAAAAAATTAGCTGAATGTAATTTTTTGAAAAAGAATGCAAGAGACTACCAATCCAAAAACCCTATACGACAAAATCTTCGATGAGCATGTCGTCAGAACCGAGACAGACGGGACATCAACTCTTTATATTGATCGCCATCTAGTCCATGAGGTGACCAGTGCTCAAGCCTTTGAAGGATTGCGTTTGGCCGGAAGAAAACTTTGGCGCAACACCTCCATCGTTGCTACTGCCGACCATAACACTCCTACAACCGGTTGGGAAAAGGGCATGGACGGTATTACCGATCCAATTGCTCATCTTCAGGTCAGCACGTTAGATAAGAATTTGGCGGAAAACGGCTGTGCCGCATACTTCCCATTCCTTAGCAGAGGACAAGGCGTGATTCACGTCATGGGGCCGGAAGAGGGTGCTATCCTCCCTGGAATGACTGTTGTTTGCGGGGATTCTCATACAAGTACTCACGGAGCTTGCGCTGCTATTGCTTTCGGTATTGGTACCAGTGAAGTAGAGCACGTGATGGCTACCCAGACGCTTCTGACCAAGAAAATGAAAAATATGTTGGTCAAGGTTGACGGAAAATTAAAGCCCGGTGTCTTTGGTAAAGATTTAGCTTTGGCAGTCATTGGAAAAATCGGTACAGCCGGCGGAACAGGCTACGCTATTGAATTTGCAGGAAGCGCAATCCGCGAACTATCGATGGAAGGAAGAATGACCCTGTGCAACATGGCAATTGAAGCCGGAGCACGATGCGGTATTGTTGCCGTCGACGAGAAGACAATCGAGTATATGAAGGGCAGGCCCCTTGCTCCGGAAGGTAAGCAATGGGATCATGCAGTTGAATATTGGAAGACGCTTCATTCAGATGAAGGAGCTAATTTCGATACCGTTATTGAAATCAATGCTTCCGAAATAGTTCCAATGGTTACTTGGGGCACTTCTCCGGAAATGGTCGCTCCGATTACCGGCTCAACCCCTCTTCCTGAAAACCAACCGGATCCGGTCAAGAGAGAAGGGTGGGAACGTGCCTATAAATACATGGGCTTGGAACCGGGAACTCCGATGACCGAAATCTATCCGAATTCAATTTTTATCGGTTCCTGTACTAACGGACGAATTGAAGACCTTAGGGCAGCTGCTTATGTTGTTAAGAAGTTAGGCAAAAAGGTTGCTCCGAATATCAAATTAGCTCTGGTTGTTCCGGGATCCGGTTTGGTAAGAGAAATTGCTGAGAAGGAAGGGCTGGATCAGATTTTCATTCAAGCCGGTTTCGAGTGGAGACGTCCGGGCTGCTCCATGTGTTTGGCTATGAATGCGGACAAGCTCTCCGAAGGGGATCGCTGCGCTTCCACAAGTAACCGCAACTTTGAAGGAAGACAAGGCAATAAGAGCCGTACTCACTTGTGTTCTCCCGCAATGGCCGCTGCTGCTGCTATTGAAGGTCACTTCGTAGACGTACGCAAGATCTTTTAAGGAGTAATTATGGAAAAATTCACAGTTTTAAAAGGCATTGTTGCTCCTTTAGATCGCTCCAATGTTGATACAGACGCAATCATTCCTAAACAATTCTTGAAATCTATTTATCGCACCGGTTACGGCCCGAACCTTTTTGACGAATGGAGATATTTGGATAAAGGGGAGCCTGGGAAACCAATTAGTGAAAGAACACTTAACCCTGATTTTGTTTTAAACCAACCGCGATATCAGGGTGCGAGTATTCTTTTAGCCCGCAAGAACTTCGGATGCGGTTCTTCCAGAGAACACGCAGCCTGGGCGTTAACGCAATATGGCTTCAGAGCCGTTATAGCCCCAAGCTTTGCGGATATTTTCTACAACAACAGCTTCAAGAACGGTTTGCTTCCGGTCATTCTTCCGGAATTTACGGTTGACGCTCTTTTCCATGAAGTCAATGCCAATAACGGTTATGAGCTGACGATTAACCTCGCAGAACAGAAGGTCATTGAGCCAAATGGTACGGCCCATGATTTTGAAGTTCCTGAATTCAGAAAATTCTGTCTGCTTAACGGGCTAGATGACATCGGCATCACCTTGCAGCATAAGGATGAAATTGAAGCTTTTGAAAACAGAAGGCTTACTGCTAAGCCTTGGTTAGTGAAGTCTATTTATTAATAAGGGATTCAAATGACAAAAAAAGTTGCTGTTTTAGCCGGTGACGGTATCGGCAGTGAAATCATGGCGCAGGCCTTAAAAGTGCTGAAAGCTCTTGATCTGGATTTAACCTATGAAGAGGCTTTGGTTGGCGGCGTAGCTTACGCAGCTTACGGTCATCCGCTTCCGGAATCCACATTGAAACTTGCCAAAGAAAGTGATGCGGTATTGTTCGGCGCTGTCGGGGATTTCAAATACGATAACCTCGAACGTCATTTAAGACCGGAGCAAGCCATTCTTGGTTTAAGAAAAGCCCTCGGACTTTTCGTTAATCTGCGTCCTGCCGTTTGCTATAAAGAATTAACCTATGCTTCCAGTCTGAAACCTGAACTGGTTTCCGGCCTTGATCTCTTGATCGTCAGAGAACTGACCGGCGATGTTTACTTCGGTCAGCCAAGAGGAAGAAGAAAGAGCCCGGACGGATTGTTCGCAGGAAGCGAAGAGGGCTTTGACACCATGCGCTACTCCGAGCCCGAAGTTGAAAGAATTGCACATGTAGCATTCAAAGCTGCTCAAGGCCGCAGCAAGCACTTAACCAGTGTTGATAAAGCTAACGTTTTGGAAACCAGTCAGCTTTGGCGCGACACAATGAACCGTGTTGCTAAAGAATATCCGGACGTCACTTTGGAGCATATGTATGTAGATAATGCCGCTATGCAGTTGGTTCGAGCTCCTAAGAAGCTCGATGTATTGGTGACAGGCAACTTGTTTGGCGACATTCTGTCTGATGAGGCTGCCATGCTTACCGGTTCTATCGGTATGCTCGCTTCTGCAGCTTTAAATGAAAAGAAACAGGGTTTGTTTGAGCCTTCTCATGGTTCGGCACCGGATATTGCCGGCCAGAATATTGCAAATCCTCTAGCTCAAATTTTGTCAGCGGCCATGATGCTCCGCTATTCTTTAGATATGCCTGAAGCTGCCGACAAGATTGAAAACGCCGTTAAGAAGGTGTTGGCCGAGGGCTATCGCACAGGTGATATTTGGAGCGAAGGCTGCAAGAAAGTTACTTGTTCCGAAATGGGTGATGCAGTAGTGGCTGCTTTACGGTAATTAAAAACTCAAATTAGTAAATCTCTCGGAGGTTATCGATGTTGAAATTAGGGATGGTAGGTTGGCGAGGAATGGTTGGTTCCGTCCTCATGGACAGAATGATGGCTGAAAAAGACTTTGACTTTGTCGGCACAACATTCTTCTCAACAAGTAATGCAGGCGGCAAAGCTCCGGATGTACCTAATGCTGATCCTGTTTTGAAAGATGCCGGTGATTTGGACGCTTTGGCAGCATGTGACGTGGTTATCACATGCCAAGGCGGTGATTGGACAAAAGAGCACTTCGGCAAGCTGAGAGAAAAAGGCTGGAACGGCTACTGGATTGATGCTGCAAGCACACTCCGCATGGAAAAAGACGCCATCATTGTTCTTGATCCTGTCAATATGGACGTTATCCAAAAAGGCTTGGGGTCCGGTGTTAAAAATTATGTCGGCGGCAATTGCACAGTTAGCTTGCTTTTGATGGCTTTGGATGGTCTTATTCAGGCTGATTTGATTGAATGGATTACTTCCATGACTTATCAGGCAGCCAGCGGCGCAGGCGCTCCGAACATGCGTGAACTTCTCAAACAGATGGGCGATTTGTACGGGGTTGTAGCCGACGATTTGCAGGATCCGCGTTCTGCCATTTTGGCTATCGACAGAAAAGTCACTGAAGAAATGAGAAGCCCGGAATTTCCTGTTAAGGCCTTCGGAGTTCCTCTTGCCGGAAGCTTGATCCCATGGATTGACAGAGAAGTAGAACATGGTCAGAGCCGTGAAGAATGGAAGGGCGGAGCTGAAGCCAACAAGATTTTAGGTCTTCCGGCTATCGGCGAAAAAGGCTGCTTGCCAATCGACGGTCTTTGCGTTCGCGTTGGTTCCATGCGCTGCCACTCTCAGGCTTTAACAATTAAGTTGAAGAAAGACATCTCCTGCGAAGAAATTGAAAAGATTCTTGCCGGTGCCAATCAGTGGGTTAAAGTTATTCCTAATCATAAGGAAGAAACTATTCACGAACTTACGCCGGCTAAAGTCTCCGGAACGCTTTCCGTTCCAATCGGCCGTATCCATAAGCTCAACATCGGACCTGAGTATGTTACCGCCTTTACTGTCGGCGACCAGCTCTTGTGGGGTGCTGCTGAACCGCTCCGCCGCATGCTGAGAATTCTTGTTGACTTCAAGAAAGCCTAAACATGAGAGTTGCCCTGGGGCTGGAGTATGACGGGAGATTCTTCGAAGGTTGGCAAACCCAACCTTCAGGAAGAACGGTCCAAGACCATCTCCAGGAAGCCATTTTTAAATTTACCGGCGAAAAGGTAAATGCCGTCTGTGCCGGAAGAACTGATGCGAAAGTACATGCTTCCGGTCAGGTTGTTCATATTGACACCGAATGCGAGAGAAATGATTTCTCTTGGGTTCGGGGTCTCAATTCTTACTTAGAACCTACCGTAGCGGTGCGTTGGGCACAATATGTGCCGGAAAGTTTTCATGCGAGATTTTCTGCCGTTTCCCGCACCTACCAATATTGGATTTCTAATGAGCCTGTCCGTTCTCCTTTATTGGCGGGAAGAACAGGATGGGTTTTCCGTCCGCTTGATGAAGAAAAAATGCAGGAGGGAGCTAATTACCTTCTAGGCGAACATGATTTTTCTAGTTTCAGAGCTGCAGGGTGTCAGTCCAAGACTCCTATTAAAACAGTCAACTTTATAAACATTGAGAGAAGAGGACGGTTTATTAAAGTTGAACTCCAAGCCAATGCCTTCCTCTACCATATGGTTAGAAACATTGTTGGTTGTTTGGTATACATCGGGTCTGGCGCTAGAAATCCTGAATGGATGGCAGAAGTGCTTGCCGCCAAAAAAAGAGAAAAAGCCGCGCCTACATTTTTTCCATCCGGTTTATATCTGACCGGTGTCGGATATCCCGAAGAGTTTAAGCTTCCTCAGTACGGCGCTTCGCCATTCTAAGTTAAGAAAGTAAGCAAAAAACGAAAAGCACAGCTTGCCTGCTTGCGATAAAATTCGGGAAATTGTTTTGGATTTGAACATGAGTTGGATTGATAAATTTCTTCCTCCAAAGATTAAGCGTACCGACGGAGAAACCGGTAAGAAAGACATGCCTACCGGCGTCTGGATTAAGTGTTCGGACTGCGGAGCCACTTTGTACGCTCAAGAATTAAAAGAAAATCTCAATGTTTGCCCGAAGTGCAATCATCACATGCGCATTAACGCCAGAGAGCGCTTGGATTTCCTGTTGGACAAAGAGGGAAGAACTGAGATTGGCTCAGAGGTTCAGCCTTTAGATCCGCTTCGTTTCAATGACAGCAAGAAATATACAGATCGTGTAAAACAGGCTAAGGCTAAGAGCAATGAGACGGATGCTTTGGTTGTCATGAGCGGTTATATGAACAACATTCCCGTTGTTGCTGCGGTTTTTGAATTTGATTTCATGGCCGGCTCTATGGGTTCCGTTGTTGGAGAAAGATTTGTCCGAGGCGTACAGGAAGCCATTCGCCGTAAGTGTGCTTTCGTCTGCTTTACTGCAACCGGGGGTGCCCGCATGCAGGAAGGTTTGTTCTCTCTGATGCAGATGGCTAAGACAACTGACATGATTGCCCGTCTGGCCAATGAAAAACTGCCTTTTATTTCAGTTTTAACCGACCCAACCATGGGCGGCGTATCAGCAAGTTTTGCTTTCATGGGCGATATCGTCATGGCTGAACCGAAGGCTTTGATTGGTTTTGCAGGGCCGCGTGTTATTGAACAGACTGTCAGAGAAAAACTTCCGGAGGGCTTCCAGCGTTCCGAATTCTTACAAGAAAAAGGTGCAATCGATATGATTGTTCACCGTAAAGATTTAAAAGAAGAGATTTCTAAGCTTATCGCTCTTTTGCAAAAAGAGTCTATAGACGTATTGGAATAATTTTATGCCGCCTTGTAGGCGGTTTTTTATTTATGCAAACATTAGAACAATGGCTCTCGTTCATTGAGCATCTTCATTCCAAGACCATAGATATGGGATTGGAACGAATGAATAAGATGATTAAGAAAATGGACATCAAGTTTGATGTTCCGGTTTTTACGGTCGGAGGTACCAACGGCAAAGGATCGATCTGTTCTTACCTCGAACATATCCTTCAAGCACAGGGTTACAAAGTCGGGGTTCACACTTCGCCCCATTTAATTCGTTTTAATGAAAGAGCTAAAGTCAACGGACAATACGTTGCAGATGAAGAATTCTGCAAATACTTTGAAGAAGTAGAAAAAGCCAGAGGCGAATTGACGCTTTCTTACTTCGAATACACCTTGTTGGCTATTCTGAAGCTTTTTCAAGAAAAACATCTCGATGCGGTAATTTTGGAGATTGGCTTGGGCGGCCGTTTGGACGCTGTTAATACTGTTGATCCGACTGTTTCAATTATTGCCAGCATAGGCATAGACCACACAGCATATCTAGGAAATACCCGTGAAGAAATAGCTTGGGACAAAGCTCACATCTATCGTCATGACAAACCTGCAATTTGCGGAGACAAAAATCCTCCGGAGACTTTGATTTCTTATGCAAAAGAAGTAGGCGCATTGCTGGAAATTAACGGTAAAGATTTTGAAGGAACCAAGACCGGTGATAATTCCTGGAACTATGTCGGTCCCAAATGGAAGCTTAATAATTTGCCTCTTCCTTCTATGAAGGGGATATACCAAATTAATAATGCATCAGCTGCTTTGGCAGCCCTTGAAGCCGTTGAAGATCAAATTAAAGTTGATCGAAGCAGTATCGAAACCGGCTTGAAAACAGCCCTTTTGTCCGGACGATTCCAGAAAATTCAGAGTAAACCGGAAATTATTGTTGACGTGGGACATAACCCGCATGCTGCGGTTCAGCTTGCCGAGACTTTAAAAGCCAATCCGATTGGAGGGAAAACCTATGCAGTCTTTGGAATGCTTTCCGACAAAGACAGAGAAAAGGTTTGCGCCATTATGGGAACTTGTGCCGACTGTTGGATGGTTTGCGATTTGCCTGGAGAACGAGGAGGAAAAGCGGAAGATTTGCAAAAATATTTGATAAAAGAAGGAGTTACGGACGATCAAATAAAAATTTTTGCAAATGTTGAAGATGGTCTCCAAAATGCGCTTAAGACTGCCCGGAGCGCTGATAGAATACTCGTGTTTGGTTCTTTTGTGACGGTAAGTGCAGCGCTTACCGCCTTAAAAGTTCCTGTGTTGTAAGAAGGTCAATGGAAAGAAGTTAAATGGGTCTGTTTTCTAAATTCAGCAAAAAGCCCGATGAGCCGCAAACTCATGAAGAACCGGGGATGAGCGGAAGTCTTAACAGCGATGCTGTCAATAAAGAATTCGCAGGTAGGGAGCCTGGTTTTAACCAGCCCAAAAATCCTCTAAATTCAACTACTCAGATTCTGAGAACCAGTCCGGCTGAAACTCAAAATCAACCCTCTTTTTCTGAATCTAGATCCGAGACCAGTTTTCTTTCTTCCGGTCCCAGAGGAGATGCCGGGCAGCCTCCCGTTACGCCGGCTCCTCCCTCTCAGGAAGTACCTCTGTCAGCACCTAAAGAATTCGTTCCGACTCCAAGAAAGGTTTTCCCTGAACAGAAGCCGAGCAAAGAGACAACTGAACAAATCAATTCTTCTCAAGAACAGTACAGACAGATTAAAAGAATTCGGGCCCGCCGCAGACTCATCGGTGCGGTAATGCTTTTAGCTTTAGTTGTGGTTACAGTTCCTTTCTTATTTGATAAGGAGCCTCCACCCCCGACAGTAACTATTCCACTTAGAATACCGAGCCAAAATAGTGTGGATGTGGCCAGCATTCAGGTTCCCGGCAGTTCAGCCGCAGTAACATCCGCTGTTGTTCCTTCTTCTGAGGACAAGGCGGCCAAGCCTGCTGCTCCAACTGATGCTGGGACTGCGAAACCTGCTTCTTCTAAGCAAAATCCTCCTGCTCAAGCAAGTAAGAAGGACGAGAAAACTCCACAAAAAGCAGATAAGGGTCAGCAGAAACCTGAAAAGAGTGAAGCTAAAAAACAGGATGCTAAGAAAGATCAGCCGAAGGCTAAGTCTCAAGAAACTGCAAAACCTGCAGCTGCAGCGAAGGGCAGTTATTATGTTCAGGTTGCAGCTATTTCTAATGAAGCACGAGCCAAAGAGTTGCTTAAGAAGATTCAAGGGGCAGGAATTCCGGGATATGTTGAGCCGGTTGCTGTTAAGAACGGTAAAATTTGGCGTGTTCGAGCTGGTAACTTCCCGACCAGCAAAGCTGCTGAGGATGCAAGAGCTCGTGTTGGTCTGTTAGGATTAACAGGAAAAGTTGGTCAAATTAAATAATCTATGAGTGAACTCGACTGGGTTTTAGCCGTAATTATTCTCATCTCGACGATCATCGGAGTTTCCCGCGGAATGGTGCGGGAAATTTTTGCACTGATTGGTTGGGTCGCTGCATTTTTTGTCTCTTTGTATTATGCAGGAGACGTTGCACAGATGCTGCCATTGGAGACGGTTGGACCGATGCTGAAGATGTTTTTAGCAGTGGTTCTTATTGTCATTGCCTGCGTTTTTGCCGCAGGCCTGATTGGTAAGCTTCTGAGACATATTTTGTCCTCAATTTCAATTGGGGCAGAGGACAGACTTTTAGGGTGTCTGTTCGGTTTTTTAAGGGGACTCTTGATCGTAGGATTGCTAGTCTATCTGGGAGGTTCGACGGAGTTCGTATCCAAACAGATTTGGTGGAAAGACTCGAACTTGGTTCCCTACGTAGAGAAAGGTATTGTTCTTTTCTCTCCGTATATCCCTAAAGAATTGTTTAATTTACAGAAATAATTTAATCCTTAATCTCGGAGAAAAGTATGTGCGGCATTGTTGCCCTGTATTCATCAAGTCCTGTTAATCAGAGACTTTACGATGCATTACTGCTCTTACAGCATAGAGGACAGGATGCGGCCGGTATTTGTACTGTTGATGGCCGAACATTTCATATGCATAAAGCCATGGGTCTGGTTCGTGATGTATTTAGAACCAGAAACATGCGTGATTTGCTCGGCAACTGCGGTATCGGTCAGGTTCGCTATCCTACGCAAGGCAATGCAGGTTCTAACAACGAATCTCAGCCATTCTATGTGAACGCTCCATATGGCCTGGTGATGGCTCATAACGGCAATCTCACCAACGCAGAGACCCTGCTGTGGGAGCTTTACGATCACGATCGCCGTCATATCAACACCACCAGCGATTCGGAAGTATTGCTCAATGTTTTTGCCAATGAACTTCAATTAGCAACTCAAGGCAAGCACCTTGATGAAGATTGTCTTTTTGATGCAATTAAGTCCATGCACAAGAGACTTAAAGGTTCTTATGCCGTTGTATGCATGATTTCCGGTCATGGGTTGGTTGCCTTCCGTGATCCACACGGTCTGCGTCCTTTATGCATCGGCACTAACACAGCCGAAGACGGAACCACGGAATATATGGTAGCCAGTGAATCCGTTGCCCTCGAAGGCAGCGAATTTAAGCTTCTTCGCGACGTTGAACCGGGCGAAGCTATTTGGATTGATGAAAAAGGAAACTTTCATTCCAGACAGTGTGCCGAAGACGTCAATATGGCTCCGTGCATTTTTGAGTATGTTTATCTTGCCCGTCCTGACTCTACGATTGACGGTATTTCCGTTTATGCAGCAAGACTTCGTCTGGGAGAAAAATTAGCGGAAGAAATCAAGAAAACGATTCCATTGGACGAAATCGACGTTGTAATGCCGATTCCGGACTCTTCCAGACCTGCAGCTGCCCAGTTAGCTAAGGTTTTAGGACTGGAATATCGTGAAGGCTTCATTAAGAACCGTTATGTTGGCCGCACCTTCATTATGCCTGGTCAGGCTATCCGCAAGAAGAGCGTTCGTCAGAAGCTCAATGCAATGCCGGTTGAATTCAAAGATAAGAGAGTTCTTCTTGTTGATGATTCCATCGTACGCGGAACGACAATCACTGAAATTGTGAAAATGGCCCGTCAGAGCGGTGCAAGAAAGGTTTATGTTGCCAGCGGTGCGCCCCCGGTTCGTTTCCCGAACGTATACGGCATTGACATGCCGACCACAAATGAGCTGATCGCCGGCAATGGCAAAGATGTTGAATCCATCAGAAAAGAAATCGGAGCGGATGCTTTGGTTTATCAGACAATTGAAGGAATGAGGGAAGCCGTCGGCGGTTTGAATCCTGCAGTTCCTGACTTTGATTGCTCTTGTTTTGATGGAAGATACGTTACCGGTGATGTCTCTCCTGCTTATCTGAACTTCATCGAAGGACAGAGAAAAGCAGCTAAAGAAGCAAAGAAGAAAGCTGAAAAAGAAGCCGAAAAAGAAGAATAGATTTCCATAAAATATTTAATAAAGGCGTTTGGAGAAAATCCGACGCCTTTTCTTTTCACGGAAAGCTCTGGTTAAGCATGGAGACAAAGTCCGTTCTCCTAGCCAGAGGTGCTGGACATCTATTTTGCAGAAGAGTCCGTCAAAGTTCTCACGAGTTCTGAGGTCAGTTCTTTTGTTAAAAAAAAACACTTAGATCTGAATATCTTGATTTTTATTTCTTTATAAAGCAGCAAAACCTTTTAGTGTTTTTGATGGGGAAAAAAGTTCGCGTTCTACACTTTTTAAAGTTCAGAAACTCTTTTTTAGGCGCGTACTTGCGCTGTGAATAAAGCGTTATTTTTCAAATAATTAATGACTGAATGGAATTCTGTGTTGACCATTATGGTGTACCTCCAATGGAAGGAAGGACATTATGAGAAATAATTAACATAATTGTTACAAACGGGGCAGAAGGGCCCTACGTTTAAAGGCGGTGTTATTGTGAAAGAATATAGAAGACAACTCGCTCTTTTTGGAATGACGGTAATCGTTGCAGCCAGCCTGGTGGGATGCGATGACAAAAAAGCTCAAACAGAAACTCATAGAGCATCCCCGGTGCAAGTTGTAGAAGTAATCCGGCAGGATGTACCCGCGGATCTAACCTTCGTTGCGAAGACGGAAAGCTCTCGTGCCGTAGAGATTTACAGCCGTGTTTCCGGTTTTTTAGATAAGAGACTTTATCGTGAAGGCGGAATGGTTCAGAAAGGTCAGGTTCTTTTTGTTCTGGATAAACAGCCGTTTGAAGTACAGCTGAAAGAAGCTGAAGCAGCCTTGGATTCCAGCAAAGCTGCCCATTTAGTGGCAAAGCAGAACTTAGACCGTATTCGCCCTTTGGCTAAGTTAAAAGCTCTGAGCCAGTCCGACTTAGACAGCGCTGAGGGCCAGTTCCAAACGACACTTGCTCAGATTTCAAATGCTCAGGCACAAGTTGAGTCTGCGAAGCTCAATCTTTCCTACTGTACCATTACTTCACCGGTAAGCGGTTATGCGGGCTCCGCTCTGCAGACCGACGGAACGTATATCAACACGGGCAATTCACATTTGACCACTGTGTATGCTATGTCGCCGATGTGGGTGACTTTTTCAATGTCGGAAAACCAAGAGGCAAAACTTAGTAAGGAAGTTGCCGATGGGATCATGAAGGTTCCTGCAAATGACAGGTTCATTGCAGAAGTTGAATTGGCAGGAGGTCAGATTTACAAATATCCGGGCCGTTTAACATTTGCGAGCCCTGACTACAACCCAAATACCGGGACTTTTGAAATTAGAGCATCTTTTCCAAATCCGGATAATATCTTGAAACCTCAACAGTATGTTCGGTTGATCGTAAAAGGCGCCACATATCCAAACTCTATCATTGTTCCTCAAATTGCGGTCCAGCAAGGCGGTAAAGGACATTTTGTTTGGGTCATTAATTCAGAAGGCAGAGCACAATACCGTCCTGTTACCGTCGGTTCTTGGATCGGCAGTAACTGGTTAATTACAAACGGTCTTGAAGCCGGAGACAAGGTGGTTACCGAGGGCGTCTTGACTCTTGGTCCGGATGCTCCAGTCACTATCGTCCAAAGCACGAAGCAAGAAAAAATCAGTCGCCCTGTACAGGATCAGGTTGCAAAGAATATGCCTGAATTCGTTCAGGATCCAGACCAGTTGATTCAAACGGATCCTTTAACCGGTAATTTGACATCTTCATCCAGTACGGCATCTAAGAATCCTGTGAAAGCTGCTCCTGAAAAAGAAATCGAGGAAAAAGCAGCTCCTTCTCCAACCAAGAAGTAAACCTAGGAGGAGAGTATGTTTTCTAATTTCTTTATTAAACGGCCGATATTTGCGATCGTCGTTTCGATCGTGATTGTGCTGGCCGGTTTGCTTTCGATGAAAGAGCTGCCGGTTGAACAATACCCGAATATGAGTCCGGTTCAAATTATGGTCACCGGTGTTTATCCGGGAGCCGATGCGGAAACTGTTGCACAGACGGTTGCTGCCCCAATCGAGACGCAGATTAACGGTGTGGACAACATGATTTATATGACGAGTTCAAGCTCGTCCTCAGGTGCATGTGCTATTACCGTTTATTTTGCTATCGGAACCGATCCGGACATGGCACAGGTTCAAGTTCAGAACCGTGTCAATATCGCACAGCCGAATTTGCCGGAAAGCGTTATCACCAACGGTTTGACGGTTGAAAAGCGTTCTGATTCTATTTTGATGTTGGTCGGTATTTACGGCACCGACGGCCGTTATACCCGTGACTACATTAACAACTATGCCAATGTCTATGTTCTCGATGCTCTGAAGAGAGTGCCGGGTGCGGGTCAGTCCCAGGTGATGGGTACTGCTGATCAGGCCATGAGAATTTGGCTGAATCCGGACAGAATGGCTTCTTTAGGCATTACAACTACGGATGTTGCGAATGCAGTCAGAACGGAAAACCAAAGATTTGCAGCCGGCAACGTTGGTGCATCTCCATCAGAACCGGGAACAGTTCAAACTTTCCCTATTATTGCGCCTTCTCCTTCAACCGATGTTTCCGGCTATGAAAACATCGTTGTCAGAAGCGAAAGCGAAGGAAGCGCAATTGTTAGAGTTAAAGACGTAGCGGATGTCTCTTTAGGCATGAAGAGTTATCAAGTCAACACTAACATGAATGGCTTGCCGACTACCTTTATTGCTATTTACTCACAGCCTGGCGCTAATGCTTTGGATGTGGCTGATGGTGTGTACAAAGCACTCGAAAATCTGAAGAGTCAGTTCCCCGACGGTATCGACTATAAGATCGCTGTAGATACCACCGATTTCGTCAGAATTTCTATCGACGAAGTTATTAAGACCTTGTTCGAAGCGGTTTTGCTCGTTGTCGCCGTTATTTATTTGTTCCTTCAGAGCTTCAAATCTACTGCTATTGCGTGTTCCGCTATCGTAGTTGCTTTGACCGGAACATTTATCGGTATGCTGCTTCTGGATTTTTCCATCAACATTCTGACGTTATTCGGGTTGGTGCTGGCGATTGGATTGGTGGTTGATGATGCCATTGTGGTGGTGGAAAACGTCGAACGCAACATGAGCGACTTCGCCATGAACCCGATCGACGCAACCGAAACCGCTATGGCCGAAGTTTCCGGACCTATCATAGCAACCGTGTTAGTGCTGGCCAGCGTTTTCGTACCTGCCGCTTTCATGGGAGGGACGACCGGAATGCTGTACAAGCAGTTCGCTATTACCATCGCCATCTCCGTGACGATTTCCGGTTTTGTGGCTTTGACCCTGACTCCTGCACTTTGTGCTGCTTTGCTTACTCACAGACAGGCTCCTACAAAGGGTTTCTTCCATTGGTTCAATAATTTCTTCATCAGAATTACCAAAGCATATGGAAGGTGGACAAAAGCCTTGTTCCGTCACACTATGATTGTTTTGGCATGTATGGCCATCATCTTTTTGGCTATTTTCCAGATGTTCCGTGTGGTGCCGACAAGTTTCGTTCCGGCTGAAGACCAGGGCTATGTGATGGCTGCCATTATCATGCCGAATTCGTCAAGCTTGGAAAGAACTACATCTGTTCTGGAAAAGATAGAAAACAATATTAAGGATGTGCCGGGCGTACAAACATCAAACGCCATTTCCGGATTTTCCTTGATTGACGGCGGTTTCAAAACCAGTGCCGGTACATTTTTCATGACTTTGAAGCCGTTCTCAGACCGTTATAAGAATTCTGAGACAGCGCGTAAAGAGAGTTCGGAAGCTATTGTCGCGGAACTTGCCAGAATCGGTATGACCTCACAGCTTGACGGTTTGGTAGTTCCATTGAATCCTCCGGCTATTCCAGGCTTAGGCAATACCGGCGGTTTTGAATTCTGGATCTCCGATACCGCGGGTGGATCGGCTAAACAGCTTCAGGAAGTATTGGATAAGTACCTGCAAGAAGCTAAGAAGCGTCCCGAACTGACAGGTTTGACCTCTACTTATTCTGCATCTAACCAGCAGCTTAAGATTAACTACGATCGAGACAAAGCTCAGCTGCTTGGGCTTACATCTGCTGATGTGTTCGATACATTACAGGCTCAGTTCGGCAGTGCGATTGTCAGCCAGTTCAGTCAGTATTCTCGAGTATGGTTCGTTATAGTCCAGTCTGCTCCCGAATTTCGAGTAAAACCGGATGACGTTGGCAAACTCTATGTTAGAAATGCCAGCGGAGATATGATTCCGCTGTCCTCCGTCATAACGACTGAATACACTAACGGTCCGACGCTGCTTCCTCACTACAACGGTTTCCCGGCAGCTCAGATTATCGGCAATACAGCCCCTGGGTATTCTTCCGGACAAGGTATGGCTGCTATGGAAGAGGTTGCCGATCAGGTTCTTCCAATGGGGTACAAATACGGGTGGACCGGCATCAGCTATGAACAGCAATCTGCAGGTTCATCGTCTGCGATTGTGTTCGGATTCGGTTTGCTTCTTGTATTCTTAGTGCTGGCAGCTCAGTATGAAAGCTGGGCACTTCCGGGCTCAGTTATTTTGGCAGTTCCATTCGGCGTTATCGGTGCTCTGCTTGCAACTTGGATGCGAGGATTAGACAACGACGTTTACTTCCAAATCGGTATGCTGGTCATGATTGGCTTGGCGGCGAAGAACGCTATTTTGATTGTTGAATTCGCTGTTGAACTGAGAAACAAAGGGTTGGATCTTCTGACCGCAGCTATTGACGCCGGTGAGATTCGTTTCCGCCCGATTATCATGACCTCTCTAGCTTTTATCGGCGGTACGCTTCCTCTGGCTTTGGCTACAGGTGCAGGGGCTGCCTCAAGACACTCTATCGGTACGGGTATTGTCGGCGGCATGATTGGCGTTTCCTCTTTGGCGTTACTCTTCGTCCCAATTTTCTATATTTGGTTTGAAGGGTGGGCTGAAAAGAGAGGAGGAAAGTCTGCTGTTAAGACGGCCGCTAAGCTGTCTAAGCGCGGCATTTCTATGACTGAAAAACTACGCCGTGCCATCTTAAGAAGAGACGGAAGCTTGTACGATCCGAGGGCTACCGTCGCTGTTTCTCCGGAAGGACAGGTAACGATTACTAATTCTCCGGGCTTTAATCCAGCAACTATTCGAGATGCGGATTACGGTGTGCCGGGAGGAGACGTTGACACAGTTCCTGCCACTCCGGAAAAGACTTCCGCTAAGGATGAGAAAAAGCCGGAAGACTCTGAGAAAAAAGAACCTTCTTTCAAAGACCCAGAGTCTGCGGGCAAAACTTCATCAACCGTTCAGGAAAACAAGGATAAATGATGAAAATTAGATTAATCGCATTGATGTCATTGGCCGGTGTGATTGCGCTGAGCGGTTGCACGGTTGGACCGGACTACAAGAGACCGACGTTGGATGTTCCTCTTGAGTATCGGCAGATCAGTAAAGAAGTTGAAGATAATGCTCAGTGGCTCACCGCACGCTGGTGGACTCAGTATCAGGATCCTGCGATTGATGCTCTCGTTTCAAGCGCTATTAAAAACAACAGGACGCTGCAGCAGACTATGTCGAACGTAGAGAAAGCGGCTGCGGCAGTCACCGTTGCTAGAGCAGATTTGTTCCCGCAGTTGAATTATCAGGGCGATGCGATGCGTCAGCGCCAGAGTATCAACACTGCTATGGGTGAAGCTCTCCAAGGGAAACCTTTCAGCACGAAAGAAGTCTTGGCCAGTGCATCATGGGAAATCGACCTGTGGGGTAAAATCCGCAGAAAAACTGAAAGTGCTACGGCAACTTTAAGGTCTATGGAAGCCGCACATAAGGCTGCGTTGTCCTCGGTCATTACGTCTGTCGTCACCACTTATCTCAGCATTTTGACAGTAGACGAACAGCTGGAAGTCGCAAAAGAGACAGCCAACAGTTATTATCAGACCTATAGCTTGTTCAAAGTTCGTGCTACTCACGGCAATGTATCTGATATGGAAGTTGCTCAAGCAAAGAGTCAATGGCAGAGCGCTAAAGTTGAGATTCCGGTTTTGCAGCAGTCCAGAGTTGAGCTCATGAACTCTCTTTCTATTCTGACTGGAGTAGACGTAGGTGATATGCCTAAGTTCAAAAGGTTAAGAGCCTTGAAGGTTCCGGCAATAGGGAAAGGAATTCCGAGCAAACTGCTGACTGAGCGGCCGGATATTGTTGAGGCAGAAGAAAATCTGAAAGCGGCAAATGCTGATATCGGAGCCGCGAGGGCGATGTATTTTCCGTCAATATCTCTCTCCGGCGGTTTGGGATTCTCTAGTGAAGAACTTCATGATTTGATTAAATCTCCTTCAAGGGTTTGGTCTGTCGGCGGCAACATAACCGGTCCTATTTTCCATTGGGGCGCTGTGGAAGCAGGTGTAAAACAGGCAGAAGCTCAGCAAAAAGGGTTAGTGGCTGCATATCGTTTAGCAGTGTCTCAGGCCTTTGCCGATGTTGATAATGCCCTGAGTAAACGCCAGAAGGCTCTGCAGGAGCTTAAAGACAGAACTGGCTTGGTGGCTAGTTTGAAGGAGTACAAGAGATTAGCAACTGCTCAGTACCAAGAAGGCTACACCGGCTACTTTACTGTATTGCAGGCTGAGCAATCTCTGCTTCCTCAGCAGCTTCAGCTCGCGCAAGTTAGAGCCAATACATTAAGCTCTATTGCATCGATTTATCAATCTTTAGGCGGCGGATGGATTGATTTAGCTCTTCAAGAGGAAAGACAAGCAATTGCAGATTTGGAAAGAGAAGAGCAACTGAAGAAAGAAATTCAAGAAGCATCTCCTGAAGAAAGAGAAGAAAACTCAATGATGTAAAACTCAGCGAGAGTAAAAGAGGTCATGCTGGCGGCGTGGCCTTTTTGTTTTGTTTAGCTCAACTGGGAATAGGAAGGTGGAATAAAAAAATTCTCCGGATCCGTCAAAGATCCGGAGAGGCAAGATGCGGTTGACCAGGAGCCAAAATAGACATAGGAGGAAAAAATTCTTGACTCACTACCGTTTGATTTGCCAAAACGCCGCTTCTCTTCTCTGAAACGACGATAAGTAACTGCTTCTACGACCTTGGTAGAGTATTCCTTTTGAGAAAGTAATTCAAACTAAATTTGCAAAAATTGTTAACTTGGATTTCTTTGATAACTATTTGAAAATAAATTAAATATTTATCATTCATAGTTGGGTGTAAGAGAAATTTTCGACAACAAAAAAGCCTCTTCGGACTTGCAAAAGAGGCGCAATGTAAAAAGTATGGTTATCTTGAAGCCGAATCTTTATCTTTGATTTCAGCTATCTCACCATTATCGGTCTCCAGGCTTGTTCTGTACGGTTCCTTATTGGAGACTTTCTGAATTAAATAGTTTGCTTTAATACGGCAATCTTTAATGAAGAAGAGGGCTCTGTTAAAAGTCGCTTTGACTTCTGCTAACAATGCTTTTGACTTCTCAGAAAGTAATTGTTGAGTTGAACTTTCTGAGGTGGATATTTCTTTGCTATCTAGAGTTAAGCGGATTTCATCGATCGAGCGGAGGTAATCTTTGTAATTATCCAGATAGAAAGCTAGAGCATGAGAAAAATTGTTGCCTAACATTCCTGAGAGGAAGAGACGAGAGACTTCTTTATACTCGGACAAGAGCCGCTGGAATCGGACGTAAATCAATCTTTCTTCCGGTGTCATTCTTTTCAACTGGGTTAAGAAAGCCTGTCTTGCACATGGCTGGTAGTACCACATGTACATCAAGTCCAGAGAGATGATGAAGCACTCTATTTCCAGCGAAGGAGCTTTAGCTGACAGCATTCGGACGAATTCTGACGGTTTCTTCATGAGCTGAAGAATGTCTTTCTCCGGAAAAGACAGCTCCAGATGAGTGAAACATGAGAATAAGGAACTAACGGCCATTGAAAAGTCGCTTGTTCTTAGTCTGTAGTTATTTCTTCTGTCGGCAAAGCTTTCGATGACGCCTGCCACGGTATCTGAAGCGAACTTGGAAACGATGGCAGCAGCCGGAACCAAGATAGCGGCAGCTGACATACCTGTAATCACAGGAAGAATCATGGCCAGGATCACGTTATAGACCATGGCTACCGGAATTGCCAAAATGCTGCGGAAAAGGTTTCCGACGACAGCCGTTTTAGGAAAACCTCGGAATATATTGTGCGAAGAAATATAAAGTCCGTTAGCAAGCGCAATGATTGAGAAAACAAGTAACGGCGCTTTATCTACCGTAATGCCGAGAATGTGGCCTAACAGAACATTTCTTGTAAATCCTTCTAGCAGCACGACTGACAGGCCGGTATACATTAGGGAATCACTAATGCGTGACCAATTAATCAGTTGTCTCCAATCAATCCGAGCGCCTTTTTGGAATCCACCTCCGGAAATAATTGCTTGGATAATATTCCGAATACCTGTGATGCTGAACCAAATTAATGCCCCGAACCAAGCCAAGACCCACCAGTTCTGCGTAAGCATAAAGGTAAGAAACGCCGGTAGGAACCCCAAAGTAACTTTAATTACATTGAGTACAGTTGTATTCATATACGCGAATGGAGCTGCGCGAGTCTCTTTTTTTGCTTCTTTTGATTCATTAGGTACAAAACCATTTTTTAAGGGGTCAGTTCTTCCTCCCAAAGTGATGATGTTGCCCTCATCAGAAATATAAGTATTTGCGTAACTGGCCTTCCAATCTCTTTTTCTTTTTAGCCCGAAACAAAGCCAGCCCATAGAATGTCTGATCCATTTTTGCAGTTTGGACTGATGAAGAGGTTCCTCATAAATATCGGAGAAGGAGAGGGGGACGCTCAACGGAAGTTTTATCGGGTTGAGTTTGCCTTTCTTTCCAATGAGTTTTTGAGCACTTCTGGGAAGAGTCTCCGGCACTGCCAAGCCCATGCCGAATCTGGTCCCGAGTGAGTTTGTGGAGTCGGTTCCGAAACGGCTTCCGAGAGCTTCTTTGCTGTAGAAGTTAATCAGTTTGGGAATGTTTTGAAGGATTTCGTTGAGCTTTGCAAACAACTGAGCATCATGCTTGATATCTTCTCTCTGTAGAAGTTTGAGAATAATATGCTTGATTTTTAAAACATTTTTTTGATTGATGGCAGCTTGAAGGTCATTGATCTCTTCTAGATGGGTGAGTCTGCCGTTCAGCCAATCTTTAAGGTTGAAGACTTCTAAGTGTGTAATTAATCCTTTGTTATCCCATAAAAGTTCAAGTACGTCCTTAGCCTCTAAGAAGCTGGTGAGGAGAGTGACTCGTGAATTGGGCCTAAGCTTCTTGAGAGCGCACAAGAACTCCTCAATCGTATATTTGAGAAAATCGGGCCTGTCGTCGTCCTGAGGAACAATCAAGTTAGGAATATCGGGATTCTGTTTAGGATGTATCCAACGCAGATAAATTGTCTGCGGAGAAAGGGCATCAAGTTTATCTAATTCTTCCCGGAGCAGTTCCTTTTTATCTTGGTCAACTGTTTCCATTTCTTCCTTGATCGCATCTGCCTTTGCCGTAAGCAAAGGAAGAAGAGAGATATGGGCAAACTCTGCTAAGTGCACCAAGGATATTTGGGAACTTGCAATGAAGTTCATGAACTTCTGTTCATCTAACTCAAATTCAGGTAGTTTGTATTCAGAGCAAATTGAAGGAACATGGACCTGATTGAAGTGATGCAGTGTTTTGATAACCTGTTTGGAGGCCCATTCTTCCGCTTTTCTTCCTTTTTCAAGAAATACTCTGGTTTTAGGATCCTGCAAAAACTCCATAACGCTGTGAGGCCCGGTAAATCCTCTCGGCGTCCAAATAAATTCAACATATTTCCCGTTATGTACGGCTTTGAGCTTGATGCCGATGCGTACGGTAATTCCCATGATGGAAGCTGCTTCCATCAATTCAAAGGCGACATTCGGATCAATAAAGTTGTAATAGACAACGGACAATCTTCTGATGCCTTTAACTCTGGCATCCATAACGAGATAGGTAGGATTTTTTCTGCCGCGGGTTGAGGAATCATGGACGTGATCATCCAACGTCTTTTGGTTCCATTCTTCCGGCATTTCCAACAAGAAATACTTGGTCAGATAATGGCGGACAATTCTTGGATTGCCAGCGGCTGCCTTTTGGAAGTCATGGATTAGTTTTAACTGTTCTTCATCATTTCCGCGAGCTCTCACAAGATCTTTCATGATTTGAATGAGGACGCGGGAGGTATTGAACTTAAACGAAGTCTGAGCACTATAGACAACTTCGTTGTGCAAAGTTTGTAAGGCTGCTAAACGTTCTCTTGAACCATCGTTGTTTCCCAATCTCTCCAAAAGATTAATTACGGCCAGAGCCATTCTGACCTCGTGCGTGTCCACCATGTTTTGGATGCCGTGAGGATGGAGAGAAGTAGACAAGACTTCTTTTTCTGCTGACGTGGAAAGACCGTTGTCCAACACGTCATTAATCATTTTTAATAGTTCTCTGTCTTTTTTATCAAATTGGATAGAGGCGTGCATTTTTTTCTCTTTCTATTAATGCTTTTATTGTACTAGAGCACGTTGGGAGCCAATTTCCTGAAAGGGATTTCACGGATGAAAACAAAAAGTTAAGCCTGATTTTCAAATGAAAAAAAGGACCGGGACGGACCCGATCCTTAACCCTTTTTTTCTTAGGAGTTTACTTGCTGATTATTTGTTTTTTTTCAAAGATGCTGTGATAGCGTCAGCGGCTTCAACACCGGAAATAATAGCCCAGGAGTTCATCATAGCTGTCATGGAGTCTGCACCGTTAGCGCCGCCGACAACACAGCCTGCGCCGTAAAGGCCAGGAATTGGTTTGCCGTTCTTGCCGATAATCTGCATATTAGCATTGGCTTTTAAGCCGCCTAATGTAGTAGCAAAACGCGGTTTTTGTTCAACGATGTAGTATGGGGCCTTGATTAATTCTTTCGGATCTTTGCGGCCGAACTGAGTATCTTTGCCTGCTTCAGCCATCTTGTTCCATTCGGCAACTGTGGCTTCCAAGTTCTTAGCATTGATGCCCATAACTTCGGCAGCTTTTGCCAAAGAGTCGGATTCAACCATCACCGGTTTGCCGTTGTTGACGATCTTCAGCCATTTGCGAAGTTCGGCTTCATCCGGAACCAACTTGTCTTCCAAGCTCTTAGCAAGATAACGCTTGTAACCGGCGGCGTCCATAACTAAGTACATGATCTTGTCTTTCTGAGCGACTGTGATATCAGTCAATTCACCCAAAGAGGCTCTTTCATTAATGATGCGCTTGCCGTCGCTGTTGACATAAATAGCGCCTGTGTCATTAATAGTGGCTGTGGAGCTTGCTGTAGCGGCTAAACCGTGGTTAGGTGTTGTTTCAACGCCTTGAGGATAGACCTTGACTAAGTCCATGTTGATGTCCTTAGCACCAATCTTGCGGGCCATTTCGTAACCTTGACCGGCATCGCTATCCAAACCATAGAAGAGGAATCCTTTGAGAGTCGGAGGAAGCATCTTGGTGTTGGCGCCGAAACCGCCGGATGCAAGAATTGTGTCTTTAGCGTAAATCTTGATTTCGTCACCGGCTGCGTTAACGGCTTCAACGCCGCGTACGCGGTGATCTTTGTAGATAAGTTTAGTGGCTTTAGTTTCCATTAAGATCTTGCCGCCATGGTCAGTCAAGATGGCAGCCATCGTCTTAATGAAGTTCGGAGAGCGGCCAGTTACGCCCAACTGTCTTTCGGCAGAGTGGTCAGGATACTGCGTTGCTGCAGGGCCATAAGGAATCTTCAAATCATCGATAAGCCAATCGACAACGCCGCCGACTTTATGGGTAACCATATTGACGAGAACCGGATCGTTCTTGTTCTTACCGACTTTCATGATGTCTTTGAAGGCCAATTCAGGAGAGTCTTTCGTTTCCTTCATGACTTCTTTTTGATAGCGGGAACCTGTAGCGATCAGAGTACCGGCATTCAAAATGGTATCGCCGCCGAGAGTCGGCATTTTTTCGATAAGAATTGTCGGGAGGCCGTTGAGCTGTGCACGTACGGCAGCAGCCATACCTGAAGCACCGGAGCCGACGACGACAACGTCAGTCTTGTAGGTAACTTCCATGCCGCTCGGCTGTTTCTTAACGGGCTTCTTATAATATTCGGAAGGTTGTCCGCCTGCGGCCTTAACTGCGTTTGTAGCAGCAGCCTGAATAGCCATGCTGGTCAATGTAGCACCTGCGACATTGTCAACTCTGAGAGATTGAGTCTTGACGATTTCTGCAGGAACTCTTTCCATGGCAGCATCCGATACCATGGCAGTTTCACCGCTCTTCAATACTTTGACTGAAGCGATTTTGCTGTCCTTGATCACAACTTGAACTGTCAAGGGGCCGTTTTTGCCGTTTGCAGTTCCTTCATATGTGCCGTCTTTTGCTGCAGCTTGTACAGTTGCTGCTAAAGCGAAAGAGACGGCTGTAGCGATCAATAACTTTGTGGGTCTCATGTTTTCTCCTGATGGGTATAAAACGTTTCTGATTGTAAACAACCCTGAGGTTGTTACTATTGATGCAAACCCTTACAAAGTCAAATTTCAGTTCTATTCTCAATTTTCGCTTGGTGGAATTCGACCTCAAATCTTTCCGAATATGATTGAAAAAAAACGGGGTGAGATATGAATTTCATTAAAAAGACATGGGGGTGGATGTTCCTTCTGCTGGCGGTGGGTACGTTCGTGTTTTGCTATTTGGGCTCTCCGTACTGGGCGGTTTATTCAATCAAACAAGCTCTTGCAGATAGAAATCAAGAAGTCATTGACTCTTATATTGATTTTGATAGTTTAAGGACAAATCTAAAAAATCAATTAACGAATCAAGTGGAGATGCAGTTTGCGGAAAAACAACAAAAACCAATTAATCAGGTCATTCAAGCATTTTCTTATGAAGCAATCGATAACCTTGTCGATCAGTATGTGACGCCTGAAGGCATTGAAGATTTGTTTTCCGGTACGAACAAGCTGCAAACGATAAAGAAAGAATTCGAACCGAAAGAAGAATCCACGAGCGCCAAGCAAACCAACACTCAGAAAAAATCTCCTTCTAACGTTACTTGGTCTTTGAATTACGGAGACAATACCAACCAATTTTTGGCAATCATTAGACCCAATCAAAAGGAGAACGATAAAATTGAAGTTTCTCTTGTAAGAGAAGGCTTTTTTGATTGGAAGGTTAATAACATTCTTCTGCCGTTCAAATTTAATTAATTGAAGCTATGCCATTTTTGTTTGCTCAAAACGTCGTTCCTGCCGTTCCTGTTTGGGGAGAAAAGGATATTTATTTTCCAATTAACCGTGTTTATTGCATCGGAGCTAATTACTGGGATCATGTCAAAGAAGTTGGCGCTGAAGGAAGAGAAAGACCTTTCTTTTTTGCTAAACCGGCCGATGCCGTTCAAGTTTGCAGAGAGGGAAAGTCAATTGATATTCCTTATGCCAGAAATACGGAAAACCTTTGCTTGGAAGTTGAACTGGTAATTGCTATCGGCAGGAATGCCCCGGAAGCCGGAGAGATTCCCGTCGCGGAAGCGGATAATTATATTTATGGCTACGGAGCGGGGATCGATTTTACCAAGAGGGATTGGCAAAATATTCTTAGAGAGCATCGTCAGCCCTGGGAACTAGCAAAAGGATTTGATGCTTCCGCAGTTATTTCTGAAATCCGAGACAAACATAGAATGCCGGATATGGACGAAGCCGTTCTTTGGCTCTATGTTAATAATCAAGAACGCCAAAGAGGCAATACCAAAGAGATGATCTGGAAGATTCCTGAAATTATTAACGAGCTTTCTAAGAATTTCCGCTTGATGGCCGGAGACCTAATTTATACAGGTTCTCCAAAAGGAAGCGGCCCTATTGAGGCCGGACAGTCCTTTGAAGGAGGAGTAAACGGTGTCGGGACATTCCGAGGCTTGATTACACCAAGACCTTAACTTACCGGAGTGACTTTTACCTGAATTTGATCCGGTTTTAATCCTTTTCCGGTTGGATCAAGTTCCATATCGTATTTGCTTGGAAGGATAGGGGTTCCGTCAATGAGCCCCGTCTCGCCAACCAGTGCCGCAATAGCGGTTCCTAATTCCGCAACCGCACCTGCATAGAAATAGCTGCTGTTGTATCTCAATACAGAAGTGAAATTCTTCGTTCCAACTCGATAAAGTTTCTTTGAGTCGTTTGAACCGGCGGGATAGAAAGGAAAATCGACAATAAAGACCGGAAGATCGGATGGTTCAGCTTTTACTCCTGCCGCAGGTTTTACACCATTGTTCTGGAGTGTCTGCCAACGGTATTTCGCACTTGTACCGCCGCCGAAACGTTTGGCATTTTCTTCCGAAATATCAGCCTGCATTACCATTGGCGCACCTTCAATCCAACCATGTTTAGACAAATAGTTGGCAATGGAACCAATGGTATCAGCCGCAGAATTGTTGATATCAATTTTACCGTCGCCGTCGAAATCCACTCCAAACCTTTTAATAGAGGAGGGCATGAACTGAGGCAGGCCTACGGCACCTGCATAAGATCCTAAAATCTCCCGAGGTTTAAATTGATTGTTATTAATAAAGACCAGATACTCTTCCAATTCTTTTTTGAAGAAGTCTGCTCTGCGCTTGTAATCAAAGCTTAGGGTAACAAGAGAGTCCAATACTTTCCAGGATCCCGTGTTTTCTCCGTAGCGAGTTTCAACTCCGATAATTCCGACGATAACCGCCGGATCCACGCCAAATTCTTTTTTTGCTCTCTCTAGAGTTGCTCGGTTTTCTTCCCAGAAACGGGCACCAAGATTTAATCTGTCGCGTCCGAGGAAAATGGCTCTGTATTTTTCCCAGTCACGCCGAGAGTCTCTTGTGCCGGGTTTAAACTTCTTCGGAGTCATGAGCCGTTCGATTTTCGGCTGATATGTTGCCTCGTCAAGAACTTCTGCCATCCATTGACTGTCCAGGCCTCTTCTGCGGCTTACATCGGCAATGAATTTCTTCACGTCCGGACGTTCGCTGTAGCGCATGGCCTTTTCCGCTGAAGTAGAAGACATAGACTGAGCAAGCGCCAGCCCGGAAAAGACAGATAAAGAGACAACTCCAGCTAATAGTAATGGGCGTCTAAACATATAACATTACCTCCGATTACTCTAGCCTAAATCATTCTTGTACAGCAGACAATAAATCAAATAGACGATGAGACAGTTACACTGAATGGATTATAGTCGTTAGGAGACTAAATACATGGTATAAACCATAACATAGTGTTCCTTAATGTTGCGGAAACTTCTCTATGGGAGGAAGCCGTGAGCTTGCTAGAATTCCTAAAAAGCGAAGAAGATTAACATTTATGGCTAAAACAGCATTCTTTACTCATGAGGCTTTTCTTAAGCACAAAATGGGAGATATGAATCCGGAATCTCCGGCTCGGTTGGAGAAAATCAACGAGCTTATGTTTGCTTCAGGTGCCGATGATTACATTGAAAAGCATACAGCCGTCAGAGTTTCCCTCTCTGATATGTTATCTGCGCATGATCCTGACTACATCCAGTATTTATCCCGCATGTCTCCGCAAGAGGGAGTAACGGTCATTAATGAGGATACGGCAATGAATCCATATACATGGGAGGCGGCTCAATTTGCAGCAGGGGCTGCATGTGCCGCCGTCGACGGTGTTATGGAGGGAAGGTTTCAACGAGCTTTTTGTGCAGTCCGTCCACCCGGACATCATGCACATCGGGATCATTCCGGAGGTTTCTGTTTCCTTAACAATATTGCTATAGCCGCTTTGCATGCACTGGGTGTCTATCACTTGAAACGTGTTGCTGTCGTTGACTTTGATGTTCATCATGGGGACGGGACTTCCGACATCCTAGGCGGACGGGAAGATGTCTTAATTTTGGACGGATTCCAAAACGCTTTATATCCCTATGCTCACTTGCATCATTGTCCCTCTAATGCGATTTATTCAGCGTTTGAGGAAGGCACCGAGGGAGAGGCTCTCCGTAAGACGATGGATGAAGTTTGGTTTCCGGCTTTAATGGATTATCAGCCGCAGCTGATTTTAGTATCGGCCGGATTTGATGCTCATCGTGAAGAGGATCAGGCCCAATTACTCATGATTGAGAAGGACTATGCTTTTTTAGGTCGCCGTTTGGTGAACGTGATGGAATCGCTGCCTGACTGCAAAGGAGTGGTTGCTTGTCTCGAAGGCGGATATTCCATGTCTTCTCTGTCCAGAAGCTGTGTTTCCTTTGTCAGACAACTAGCCTCATAGAGTTTTTTGATCTTTGATTGAAGTGGATTAACGCGGCAGGTAAAAAAAGCGGTTGAAAGATTACTTCTATGCTTTCCGAA
>NZ_CABSJB010000022.1:0-47579 GCF_902477955.1 uncultured Turicimonas sp.
CTCCTTCTTATTTTGCTGCAAGTTGTGGGGGTGCACCTATTTCTATTATCAAACAGTACATTGAACAACAGAATACGCCTTACTGAAAAAATTATTATATTCGACCCTTATATCACCGTCCTAAAGGACGGTGTTTTACGGGTCGGTCTGATAAAAAAGAGAGAGCGTTAAGCCCTCCCTTTCAGTAAAGATCCTTATTGGAACTTATTTATTACTTGGCTGCCTGGGCTGCTGCTTGACCTGCAATTCGTCCGAAAACGATGATATCGGTATAAGCATTACCGCCTAAACGGTTAGTACCGTGAGTAACACCCGTAACTTCGCCGGCTGCCCAAAGACCAGGTATAACTTTACCGTCAGCTGTCAAAGCCTGGGCCTTTTCATTGATTCGGATTCCGCCCATGGTGTGGTGAGTAGAAGGAACTGCCTTGATAACATAGTACTTACCTTGGCTCATATCCATCAGACCGCTTCTGTGATTGAAGTCCTTATCATTGCCTTTACCTGTCATGGTGTTGACTCTGTCAATTGTCTTAACAAGCTGGTCGTACGGCATCTTTGTAAAGTCAGCGATGCACTTCAAATCTTCACAAGTCTTCATGATGCCTTGTTTTGTAAAGGCTTCATATTCGTTAGTGTGAGTCTTAACAGTATTGGAAATCTTGCCGATGTTGTCGTTCCAGAGAACCCAGCAATAGCCTCCCGGCTGTTTCAGGATAGCATGAGAAAGAACGTCACGGCGGTCAAGTTCTTCAACGAAGCGCTTAGCGTCCTGATTCAGCATCAAAGCACCGTCAAAGCGTGCATCAGCGATCAATTCAATCACACCGGAAATCGGGTCGCAAATAGGATAGGTTTGGATATATCCCATATTGACCAACTGTGCACCGGCTTTTTCGGCCATATAAAGAGCTTCGCCTGTAGATCCCGGAGCATCCGTAGTCTTGAAGCGTTCATCAATCTTCGGATTGTACTTCTTAACCATTTGGGCATTAGCACCGAAGCCGCCGGTAGCTAAGACAACACCACCCTTAGCATTAAATGTGTATTCCTGACCGTTCATCTCAGCCTTAACGCCGACAACTCTGCCTTCTGCGTTTTTGATGAGGTCAACCATCTTCATATTAGTAATTACAGGAATACCGAGTTCTTCTGCCTTGTGCATGAACTTAGAAATGAATTCCGTTCCTGTATGGCCTTCAGGAATCAATGCGCGTTTGCGGCTGTGGCCGCCGAAGAAGAAAAGATTATCAGGCTCGAAATTAACGCCGATGTAGTCCTTACACCACTTAGCGGCATCAAGAGCGTTATGTGTCATGACGTTGATAACCTTCATATCACCCTTCTGATCGCCGCCTTTGAAGGTATCTTGAGCATGAAGCTCAGGAGAGTCGTCATTGATGCCGAGTTTTGGCTGGACCCAGTTCTTAGCCACATTCATTTCAGCACCGGAAATAAGAGAGTTTCCACCGATAGCCGGCATTTTTTCCAGAAGAACTACATTGGCACCTGCGTTCTTAGCGGTAATAGCGGCAGAGAAACCAGCACCGCCTGCACCGACTACCACAACGTCGTAGTTATTAACTTTAGGCAATGCCTTTTCTACTTTCTTGATAGCTTTCTTATCGCCTTTAGACAACTTAATACCAGCATTCTTAGCGGCATCTTCAACAGCTTGCTTCAAGCCTTTAGAAGAGAAAGTGGCTCCGGAAATGTCATCTAAGTCAGTGGAGTTAGAAGCGATGATGTCAGAGCGGAGGTCTTTGTAAACCTTCTGAGCAAGAACCGGGTTTTCTTTTTCTTTTAAAACCTTAATGTCTTGGATTTTGCCGTTATCAAAGGTGACGGCAACGGTAACGTCTCCATGTTTACCTACGCCTGTTCCTTCAGTTGTGACCGGGGCGGCAAAAGCTTGGAAAGAAACTGTACCGAATACTAAAGCAGTAGCTGCTGCAAGAATGGTGGATTTGTAGTTCATACGAAGCTCTCAATTTGTGAGTGAATTGTGACAAAACGAATTATATTCAAAAACCGACTGTTCGGTATATTTTATTTTTTAGCATAATAAGTAAAAACACTTATTTTGCATCAAGACAAACTTTTTATCTTTTGTTTTTTAAAAATTTATTTTATAAATTGGTACTTTTACTAACGGGGATATGTTGCTTAAAAACAAACCGACCAGTTGGTTTTTATTTTATGATTTTCACATTAAATTTTCTCAATCCTCATTCACTCAAGGAACAGTACAATGCAACTACGTAAATTGGCTCTTTCTCTTGGTTTGGTTTTTATGTCCTCCGCTTCTCTCGCTGCCGTTACTTTGACCGGTTCTTCTCTTACGCAGGATCAAGCTTGGTCTGTCGCAAACGGGGAAGAGGTCAAAATTGATCCAAAAGCAGTGAAGCATCTGACAGACTCCTTCAATCTCGTTAATGAAGCCGCGAGACAAGGCGCCGAAATTTACGGCTTAACAGTTGGAGTAGGCCTTAACAAAGACCATCATCTTTTTGACGCTAAAGGCGAACTTACAGAAGAAGCTAAGCATGCCAGCACGGAATTCAACAGAAACATTCTTCGTTCTCACTCTGTTGGTTTCGGCCCTGCCTTAGATCCGAAACTAGTCAGACTTTCGATGGTTATTCGATTGAATACATTGCTGACCGGCAGAGCCGGTGTTCAGCCGTATGTTGCGGAACTCTATGCCGCTTTTCTCAACAAAGGCATTACACCGGTAGTTCCGGCGCGCGGTTCCATTGGAGATGCTGACATCACGCTTGCCTCTCACATCGGCGCAACAATGATGGGAGAATGGAAAGTTATTGTCGACGGAAAAGAACTTCCAGCCGCCGACGCATTAAAAAATGCTCAGATCCGACCGTTGGTACCGCAAGGCAAAGACGGATTGGGCATTCTCTCCAACAATTCCATCGGAATGGCTTTGACTATGAATGCCGTTAAGACGTTACGCCAAGTCGTTAAAGTTACACCAACCGTTTTCGGCCTGACCTTGGAAGGAATGAACGGCAATGTTGCTCCTTTCCTTGTTCAATCCGTAAACTCTCATCCGTTGCCCGGACTACAAGAAGCGGCCCAAGACTTCAGAGCCGCGTTGAAAGGTTCTTACCTCTGGGACAAAAACGCCAAGCGCAATTTGCAGGATCCTCTCAGCTTCCGCACTACCGTCTATACCTACTCAGAAGCGCTCAAATCCTTGAAAGAACTCGATGAGCTGATTGATGTTCAGATCAATTCGTCAGATGACAATCCAGGAGTCCTTTTGAACGCCTCTCCGGAGGATTCCGAATCCTCACAAGTCGCGCAATATTTCGTGGAAGGAAATGGTCTCAAAGGCGCAATTATTCCTTCTGCAAATTTTGAACCGCTTCCAATTGCAATTGCAGCTCAAAAAAGCGCAATCGCTCTCGGACATCTTGCTCATAACTGCATGCAGAGAACCATTCGTCTTGACGAAGATCGTTTCTCGGGACTTCCGCGTTACTTAACGGCAAAGACAAATCAGAACGGTCATAATTTCGGTGCGACCGAAGACACCATGGTTTCGATCTATGCAGAAAACGTTGATTTAGCAAATCCAGTATCTCTCGACGGAGCTCCGGTTGAAGGCAATATTGAAGATTCGGCCTCCAATCTTCCGAGAGTTGCAGAAAGACTTAACCGTTCGGCCGAAAACATGTTGGCTCTGTACTCAATGGAACTTCTTCACGCTGCACAAGCTGTTGATTTACGCAAAGAACAGCAAGAGGTTAAGCTAGCTCCGGCCACCCAGAAACTTTACGACGCCTATAGAAGTAAAGTTCCTTTCGTAGAAAAAGACAGAATCTTCTCCGGCAATCTGGCTGACGGAATTGAACTTCTCACCAACTACTAATACTTTCGTGAATCGATAAATTCTCCTTGGCACCGAGACCGCTACTTCCTAGCGGTCTTTTGCATTTTCAAAATTGCAGCAATCAAAAAAATTCTGATTCCCGATATTGAAAATATTATTTTGTATGCTAATTAAATCAGGGTTGAGATAAGTGTCTGAAAAACGAAAAACCCGCAATCCAATATTTTGAACTGCGGGCGGTATCTTGGTGGCGAATCAGGGACTTGAACCCCGGACACAAGGATTATGATTCCTCTGCTCTAACCAACTGAGCTAATTCGCCAGAGACGTGAATATTACAGGAACACTTTTATTTATGCAAGCCTTTTTTAATACTTCCAATTCTACAAGTGTAAATTTATGTAACTTCCTACTTATTTCCAGTACTTATAAAAGTGTTTAATCGGACCGTGACCGTGGCCAACTATTAGGTCATCAGAACCTTCAATGGCTTTATCCATAAATTTCTTCGCTTTTTTCATCGCGGTTTTTACCGTCTTCGTCTGAGGAAGAAGAGCCGCAATGGCCGATGACAAAGCACAACCGGTACCATGAGTATTCTTTGTGGCAATCCGTTTAGAAGAAAACTTAGTGAACTTTTTACCGTCAAATAGGAAGTCTTCAGCTGTCTTGGTGTTTTCTCGGTGCCCTCCTTTCAAGAAAACATAGCCGTGAGAGCCTTTCAGTTTCCACAATAAGCGGCAGGCTTCTTCCATCTTTTCATCGGAATCTATTTCTCCTTTCCAACCCAACAAAATCTGAGCTTCAGGAAGATTCGGAGTGATGACTGTAGAAATCGGAAGGAGATATTCGCGCAAAGCCGCAATGGCTTCTTGCTGAAGTAAAGGATCTCCGCTCTTAGCAACCATCACCGGATCTAGAACAATGTAACGCGGATTCCATTTTTCTAAGCCTTCGGCTACGGTTTTAATAAGCTCAGAATCGAAAAGCATTCCAATTTTGACGGAATCGATTGCAACATCTTCAAAGAGAGTATCAATCTGTTTTGCAACCATGTCCACCGGAATAGGAAATACCGCCGTTACACCAACGGTGTTTTGTGCTGTCAGAGCCGTGACAACTCCGCAGGCATAAGCATTCTGCGCACTGATAGTTTTAATATCAGCCAAAATTCCTGCACCTCCCGAGGGATCAACTCCTGCAATCGATACTACATTCGGGCACTTATGCTTCATCTTCTTCACCTCCGCCTAAAATTTCGTCAATAACAGCCATCGTTTTCTTAGTAGCGCCTCTTTTCTTTTCTGAGAATAACAGGGCCTGTTTAGACAAAGCCTCTCGTTTTGCCTTGTCTTCTAATAACTCTTCAACAGCCCTCATGGCGTCTTCTTCATCTTTGACCTGAAGAAGTGCACCTTCGTTTTTCCCTTCTTCAATGGCCGTCTGGAAATTAAATATGCTCGGACCCACAATAAGAGGCACCCCAATGCCGCACGGTTCGATAACGCTTTGAGACCCATATGGTCCGAAACTGCCTCCCATTACGGCAACATCGGCCAGTGCATAGTAGAAGTTCATCTCACCCATGCTGTCGCCAAGAATTACTTGCGGACCATTTGCACCGAAAACCGTCCTCCAATCACGGACGTTACTTCGCTTTGCAACCGTCAGTCCATGATCTTCGATTAATTTTCTGACCTGTTCGAATCTCTGAGGATGACGAGGAACAATCAGCCACAACGGTTTAGGCCCTTTTCCTTCTTTTTCCAGCTTCTCAATAAGCTTCACAAACCTTTCCTCTTCCCCTTCCCTGGTACTGGCAAATAAAACCAGCGGCCTTTGCAAAAGCTTACGCAGTTCGATTGCAGTACGAAGCTGAGGAAGGTTAGGCGTGAAATCAAACTTTAAATTGCCGAGAACCACGACAGGATCGCAACCGGCTTCTCTAAGACGCTCAGCATCGGCTTCGGACTGAGCCAACGTAATATCTAAGCGCTGCATAGCCGGCTTTATTAAGGCACGAACCTTCTTTCCCTTTTTCAGCGACCTTTCCGAAAGCCGTGCGTTGGCCAAAATTAAAGGAATGCCTTTTTTCTTCGCATAAAAAGTCAAATTAGGCCAGACTTCGGTCTCTATCATGATGATGAGGGAGGGCCTAACTTGCTGAAGGAATCTTTTCACCGCAAACGGGGTGTCATACGGCAAATAACTTTGAGTGATTCTGTCTCCATAGCGACGGGCGATCTTCTCTCCGACTTCTCGGCCGGTAGGCGTCATGTGCGTATAGATAATATCGACTTGCGGCCATTTCTTTAAAATCGCCTCGACAAGAGTTTCCGTAGCTCTTGTTTCTCCGACCGATACTGCGTGGATCATAATTCTCACACGCGAACTCTTTGGTTTGGGATAAGAAGCCAATCCAAATCTTTCTGACCAATGCAGCTTATATTCGGGCTGTTTTCTGGCCCTCTTAAGAAGATATAACATCGCCAACGGACAGGCAGCGTACAAAAGGCTGCTGTAAATAGGCCTTATCGGATTCATGAGAGAACCTCTTTAACAGCGTCATAGACTTCTTTAACTTCAGGACAGGCGTCCACGCCGCCCAATGCACATTTTTTACCCTCGCCCATCAAAGGCACTAACTCGATCGGGTAGTCTCTGAAAATGCCAACTGTAGGAAGCCCCATTGCGGATCCCAGATGAGTCATTCCGGTATCTACCCCGACCACAAGCTCGCAAGTTGCCGTAAATTTCATTAGCTCTCCGATTTTCATCCGTGCAAGAACGAATGCTTCCTGACCGATTGCATTTTTTATTTTTTCTACGCGTTCTTTTTCTTCAGGACTTGCCCAAGCGAAGAAGACTTTCCATCCCTCATCGGTCAGAAGTCTTCCGAGTTCAATCCAGTAGTTTTCGGGCCAGAGCTTCGTTTTGCGGCTCGTATTCACAAAGAAAATCGCCTGCTTGTTTTCAACCTTCTCCGATGAGAATAAGAAATCGAAAACCGGTGCCGTATCCGGCATGACATAATCAAGAGCTTGAGCAGTTAGCTGCCGGCATCTTTCAACGGCCGAGAGCTTCTTGGAAACCGGGTAAGTCTTGTCGTACATCCAGGAAGCTGCCGCCTCCTTAATCGAGGCTCTATCGTACCCGGCCATCGGCGACTTCGCGAGTTTTCCAACTACCGCACTTTTGATTAAGCCTTGCAGATCAATGACAAGATCATATTTTTTTTCCTGAAGTCTCTTTTTTAAGGCTTGGATTTCTTCTCGAGTTTGTTTGGAGAAAATAGACTTTCTCCATTTCCTCACGTTGCAAATAATGGTCTCATCGACAAGGGGCGTATGACGGACAATATCTGCAAACGGCTCTTCTACAAGCCAATCAATCCTCACTCCTCGGATATTTTTTCGGATATCCGCCAATACGGGAAGAGCATGGACTACGTCTCCCATTGAGGAGGTCTTTACGATCAATATATTCAAGGGACGCCTTTTGTGAAAAAAAATGCACTCCCGCCTTTTTCAACGAGAATGCATCAATATTACGCTTACTGCTCTTCGTTCATGATATCGCGGGCAAGCCGTTTACCCAACTCGACTCCGGGCTGATCGAACGGGTTGATGCCGAACAAGTTGCCGAGCATCGTAGTCTTGTGTTCGTACATAGCCATTAAAGCTCCTAAGGAGTATGGGCTGATGTCTCTAACTCGAATGACGTTGACCGTGTTCATGGCCAAAGAATCATCGTCTTCGGTCACTAAAACATTGGCCTGAGCCTTGGCATTAGCCAAAAGGAAGTCATGATGAACGGTAAGACTGTGAGCAGGTCTGTCCGCCCAAAGAATGTCGATAGCCGTTCTGGCAACGCCCTGTCTCAGACATTGGAAGAATGTGTGCTGGGCATCATTGCCTAAACCGCCCCAAACAATACGGCCTGTAGGGAAAAAGGTCAGTTCTCCGTTCGTTAGACGGCTCTTGCCCAAACTTTCCATCTGGAGCTGCTGAAGCCATTGAATCATGTGGCGCAGACGGTGCTCATAAGGAAGGAAGCATAAAGTCCCGGCATTTAACGCAATAGAGTTCCAGATACTGAGTAAAGCCAAAGTCAAAGGCAGATTCTTTTCAGGTTCACTTTCAATGGAATGCATATCCATTTGATGCGCACCGCGAAGAAATTCATCAAAGTGTGTCGGACCTAAAGCAATCATCAGCGGCAGGCCTGTTGCGCTCCAAACAGAGAAGCGTCCGCCGACCCAGTCCCAGATAGGGAAACGTCTTGCGCAAGGCACCCCGATTTTTTCTCCGGCTTTTTCATTGGAAGAGACAACCACAAAGTGCTTGCAAAGTTCTTCCCCTTCAATGCCCTGCTGAATAAACCAGTTGCGGATGGTTTCTGCGTTCAGCAAAGTTTCAGCCGTACCGAAACTCTTACTGGAAACAATAACCAACGTAGTGCTGGCGGACAGCTTAGAGAGAAGATTGACCAACACCCAGCCGTCAACGTTACTCACCCAGTGAACGGCAATTGAGGAAGTGTTCATGTCCTGGCAGGCATCGTAGACAAAGTGAGGACCTGCGAAAGAACCGCCGATACCGACATTAATAACATCGGTAATTCTTTGCCCTGTAGTGCCTCTCCATAAACCTTGACGGATTTCATAAGCAAATTTACGCATTTCATCAAGATTCTTGCGGACAGCTTCAGCCTGCGGCAGGGAAGACTCCGGATCTCTTAAAAGAGTATGCAGTGCGGCACGTTTTTCTGAAGAATTAACTTGCTTACCTTGCATCATATTGCGATGACGCTCAACCAGATGAACGTCTTCCGCAATACGGTATAAATGCTTTAATTCTTCTTCATTTAAGCGCTGGCGGGAAATATCGACCTTTACTCCGCAGGCTTCCAAAGTATGGTCGCCGCCGAGAAGCTTCGGAGGATTTTTCTCGTATTCGTCACTGTAAGCTGAAATTTCGGCCAATCCGGCCTGGGTCTTAGAAAGGAATTCTGGCATTCGGTTCTACTCTCAAAATCTCGTCTTTAAATCTCTGCTGGATTCTCTTAAGGGCGTCTTCGCTGTCTGCTTCAAAGCGCAAAACAACGACGGGAGTGGTATTGGAAGGACGGGCTAATGCGAATCCATCATCCCATTCAACTCTGATGCCGTCGATGGTGATGATATCTTTGGCATCCTCAAACTTAGCATTTTGCTTAATTTTTTCGACCAATTCGAAATTTTCTCCTTCAGCTGTCGGAATCTGTAATTCCGGTGTACTTACAGCATTAGGAAGATTCTTCAGCGGCTCATTTGCATCGGCAAAGCGAGTCAGAATTTCAATCATGCGGGTACCGGCATAGACCCCGTCATCAAATCCGGGCCAGCGATCATGGAAGAAAATATGTCCGCTCATTTCACCGGCGAAATCCGCATTGACCTCTTTCATCTTTGCTTTAATCAAGGAGTGTCCGGTGCGGGACATCACGGCTTTACCGCCTCTGGACTCAACGAACGGCTTTATGTTTCTGGTGCACTTGACGTCGTAAACAATAGTGGCGCCCGGACGCTTGGAAAGAATATCGCCTGCAAAAAGCATTGCCTGGCGATCCGGATAAATAATTTCACCGTCTTTAGTTACCACGCCCAGACGATCGCCGTCGCCGTCAAAAGCCAAACCGACTTCGGAGTCGCCTTCTTTAAGAGCCTTGATCAAATCTTGCAAATTAGCCGGTTTGGAAGGATCCGGATGGTGGTTAGGGAAATTGCCGTCAACATTGGTGTAGAGCTCTTCAACTTCCGCACCTAGTGTTTTGAATAAAGCTGCCGCAGTCGGGCCGGCAATGCCGTTGCCTGCGTCAATGGCTATTTTAATAGGACGGGAAAACTTCACATCATCGGTGATGGACTTCATGTAGGCCGGGAGCACGTCGACTTTTTCGTAGCTTCCTTTTTCTTCTGCTGTATAGAGTTTGTCTGCCACAATAGCCTTGTAGAGATCCTGAATAGTTTCTCCGTACAAAGTTTCGCCGGCTAGCATCATCTTCAGTCCGTTATAGTCAGGAGGATTGTGGCTGCCGGTAACAGCAACGCCGCTTCCTGTTTTTAAATAGACCGTACTGAAATAAAGGACGGGTGTAGGAACTGCGCCGATATCATAGACACCAATGCCCGCTTCTCGAATGCCGCGCACCAAAGCACATTGAAGTCTAGGCCCGCTCAAGCGTCCGTCTCTTCCTACGCAAATGTGGCTGACCCCCTTTTCTCTTGCTTTTGTTCCGAGGGCTTGGCCAACTAAAAAACAAACATCTTCAGTTAAAGTTTTATCAACAATGCCTCGAATATCGTAGGCCTTAAATATGGATTGTGAGATCGCTGTCATCAATCCGTCCTCCTAATAGTTACTTCGCGTCATTTTAATGATTTAGAGACAATTTAGAAACATTTAGCTCGAGAAGAGCCCATAGAAGGAGGAGGTTTGCAGAAAATATGTTAAAAATCACAAAATTCTGTGACATTTTTCTCGGGCATAAAAACTATCTTATTTTTGTGTTGGAGCGTGTAAGCGTAAAATCAATCCAACTTAGAAGGTCCGAAAATATGGAATTAGAAAATATTAATAAGAAGACAATCGAAGCGGCATCCATCCTTGTGGTTGGAGATGCAATGCTGGACCGTTATTGGTTCGGAGATGCATCCCGCATCTCTCCTGAAGCCCCCGTTCCCGTAGTTAAAGTAACAAGAAGAGAAGATCGTCTCGGCGGTGCGGCTAACGTAGCAAGAAACTCAGCCAGCCTCGGTTCGCTTACTTCCTTATTAGCCGTCATTGGAGATGATGAAGCGGGCAATGTATTGATGGAACTTTTGGAAAAAAGCAACGTCCGTCCGTGTCTCTATAAAGATCCCAACAGCACAACCACAGTCAAGCTCAGAATCCTCGCCCGAAATCAACAGATGCTCCGTACGGATTTCGAGTCACAGGTTCAGGGATTAGCTCTCGACATGCACGAGTCCCGTTTCGCCTCTCTGCTTCCGGATCATGACGCCGTCATCTTGTCTGACTACGGCAAAGGCGGCCTGGACAGAATCGCGAAAATCATTGAGCAAGGAAGGACTTTCGGAAAACCAATTCTCATTGATCCGAAAGGTGATGATTACTCGCGCTACAAATATGCAACCTGCATCACTCCTAACAGAAGTGAGCTTGCCCAAGTTGTCGGTCAATGGCGTGATGAAGAAGACTTGCACAACCGAGCTCAAAACCTGAGAGAAGAGCTCAAACTCGAAAAACTTCTGCTGACTAGAAGTGAAGAAGGAATGACGCTCTTTGACGAAGACGGCAGCTGGAGCGTTCCGGCCCAGGCTAGGGAAGTTTTTGATGTGTCAGGTGCAGGAGATACCGTTATTTCAGTACTCGGCGTGATGCTTGCCGCCGGGTACGACTGGCGCACTGCAGTCACCGTTTCTAACAGAGCCGGCAGTATTGTTGTTGGAAAATTAGGAACTGCTACCGTCACCTTCGAAGAATTATTTGGCAAACAATAATCAACTAAAGGAATTAATCATGAGTTTTATTGTTACAGGGGCAGCCGGTTTTATCGGCGCCAATATTGTCCGAGGACTCAACCAGCGCGGCATTACCGATATTCTTGCCGTGGACAACCTGACTAAGTCCGACAAATTCACTAACTTAGCCGATACCGTAATCGCCGACTACTTGGACAAGAGAGTCTTTATTGACTTGGTCAAAAAAGGCGAAATCGCCGCTCCTGAAGCCATTTTCCACCAAGGCGCCTGCTCCGATACCATGGAGTTAGACGGCCATTACATGATGGAAAATAATTACCGCTACACCTTGGAATTGTTTAACTGGTGTCAGGCTAAGAAAATCCCGTTCTTCTATGCTTCTTCGGCTGCAACTTACGGTGCATCGTCCGTGTTCGTAGAAGATGTAGCCTATGAAAAACCGTTAAACGTTTACGGCTACTCCAAGTACCTCTTCGACCAAGTTCTTCGCAGAGAAATGCAGAAAGGCCTAACAGCCCCGGTTGCAGGTCTTCGTTACTTCAATGTATACGGCCGTATGGAACAGCACAAAGGCCGTATGGCTTCCGTTGCTTTCCATCAATACCATCAATTCAGAAAGGACGGTAAAGTCAAACTGTTCGAAGGCTGTCTCGGCTATGCCAACGGCGACCAGAAACGCGACTTCGTCTATATTGACGACGTAATAGACGTCAATATGTTCTGCTTAGACAAATCCATCACCGGCATTTACAACTGCGGAACGGGACATGCTCAACCTTTCAATGACGTTGCATTGACCGTCGTCAACACTTTGAGAGAACAAGAAGGCAAAGAGGCCTTAACCTTGGAAGATGCCGTCGCCCATGACTTCATCGAATACATTCCGTTCCCTCAAGCTCTTGTCGGGAAATATCAGGCCTTTACTCAAGCCGATTTAACTCATTTGAGAGCCGCAGGCTACGATAAGCCCTTTAAGACCGTTCAAGAAGGCACAAAAGCCTACATGCTTGAGCTTCTTAAGAAGTATCCATAAACGGCCGATGGTTTATAAATTTCTATTTTCCAGAAAAGCGCCAACCCCGATCAAAGCCGCATTTCTTGATCGGGACGGCGTAATCAACATCGATTACGCCTATGTCAGCAAGAAAGAGCATTTTGATTTTGTTGAAGGCGCATTAGAGGGCATTCGGGTGTTAGTCGAAAAAGGATATGCACCCGTGCTCATCACCAATCAAAGCGGTATCGGACGAGGGAAATATACCGTTTTTGAATTCAAAAAATTATGCTGCTGGCTTGAAGGAGTATTGGCTAATCAAAACACACCCTTACTGGCCGTTTATTTTTGTCCTCACCATCCGGAAAAGGCTTTTGCTCCTTATCTGCAAGAGTGCAGCTGCCGAAAGCCGGAACCCGGTATGCTTCTGGCTGCTCAGGAAGATCTCAACATCGACATGACGCAGAGCATCTTTATCGGTGACAAAAACAGCGACATGACCGCTGCGATGCGCGCCGGCATACCGACCCGCATCTTGGTGCAAAGCGACGGATATAAACCCTTTGACAAGCAGGATTGCTGCACCCAAACCGCTAAAAATCTTTTAGAGGCTGCTGAACGATTATGACCACTCATCTTCCTCCCCCAAGCTTTGAACAAAAAATTACAACGATGGAAAACTTGGCTGAAGCGGTAGGCAAGCTTCCTAAACCCGTCGTTCTTACCAACGGCGTTTTCGATATTCTGCACCGAGGCCATGTCACTTATCTTGCCCAAGCCAAATCATTAGGAAAAAGTCTTGTGGTTGCTGTCAACAGCGATAAATCCGTCAAAATGCTTGGCAAAGGAGACGACAGACCCATCAATACGGAGGCAGATCGAGCTGCTGTTCTTGCCGCCTTGGAGAGTGTTGATTTAGTGGTGATATTTCCGGATAAAGTTCCGTTGGAAGCTGTTCGTCGGGCAAAACCAGACATTTATGTAAAAGGCGGCGACTATAAGATTGAAGATCTTCCCGAAGCTGAAATTGTCCATTCTTACGGTGGAGAGGTTGTAACGGTCGCCTTTGAACATGACAGAAGTACCACAAAGTTATTAAAGAAAGTTCGTCAGACTTCCGCGGAAGCAAAATAGACGAGCTTATATATCTCAAGATCCATTGGCCGAGACCAAAGAAAAAGCGGCTTGCCGAGCATAATCGAGCGTGCCGCTTTCTTTTTTCTCAAGATTTCTTACGCGATCTTATAGCCGTCTTTTCTTGCGAAATGAACTGTGGCATTCAAAAATCCTTGCTTGGAGCCGCAGTCAAATCTTTCACCTTCGTAAGAGCAAACATAGGTATTCTTCTTTTCCAATTCTCTGGCAATTGCGTCAGTTAATTGTATTTCACCGCCTGCTCCCTTAGGAATTTTCTTGAGGCTATCAAAGATTTCCGGCTCAAGAATATATCTGCCGATAACAGCCAAGGTGGACGGGGCTTTATCAGGATCCGGCTTTTCGATGATGGACTCAACCTTAGTCACGTCTCCCTTTTCAGCAACCTTCACGATACCGTAATCCTTGGTTTTTTCGCGAGGAACTACTTGAACGGCTAAAACGCTGCCACCGCCTTTATCTTCACGAGTCTTCATTAACTGCTCAATAACCGGCTTCTTAGAATCAATCAAGTCATCGGCGAGAATGACAGCAAACGGTTCGTTGCCGATTACCGGTTCACCGCAAAGCACAGCATGGCCGAGACCTAGAGGTTCCGGCTGACGGATAAAGATGAAATTAATTCCGGAGGGAACAATATCTCTTAGGGTCTTGAGAAGAGCCGTCTTGCCTTTAACTTCCAAATCTCTTTCTAATTCAGGAGCGCTGTCGAAGTGATCTTCAATAGCACGTTTATGACGGCCGGTAATAAAGATCATATCGGTGATGCCTGCCTTAGCAGCTTCTTCAACAGCATATTGAATAAGAGGCTTATCCACTACGGGAAGCATTTCTTTCGGCATAGCCTTGGTTGCAGGAAGAAATCTAGTACCGAGACCAGCAACGGGGAAAATCGCTTTTCTTACAGGTTTCATTGTCTTTAATTTTGGGTTAACAAAGGTTTGTCAGATTTTAAACTTTTTAGGCCTTAGGTCATAGGTTAGAAGTTTTCTAGGAGTGGCTTATTGCTTTGGAAAGAGCATTCGCCTCGTTGGGGTCATGTTCTAAGAAACGCTCGCCCCAAACACGTCTAAGTTCTTCACGCATTCTTTCCTCGCAAATTTTGCCGACCTGGTGACGATCAAGGCCTTTAGTGTCAATCGGCTCTAAAAAATGGGCTGTTGCAACAACATCTTTTGTCGTCACAACGTTCCAAAGAGAGCCCATAAGGGTCACATCTCCGCAGAAGGCTACTTTAGTTGTCGGGATACCTTCACTTGTATAAACCAGGACCATTGGCTGTACAACTGCACCAGCTTTGACCGCAGGGGCCAAGAAATTGGATTTCAGGGGAAGCAAAGAGTTTCCGAATGTGGTCGTTCCCTCAGCAAAAAGAGCAACGACCTCTTTTCTTTGCAAAGCTTCTTGAATGTCCGTATTGATCTGAAGAATAGCTCTCTTGGAAGAACGATTAATAAAGAGTGTGCCGATCGCCTGAGCAATCTTTCCGAAAATCGGCCAGTTGGCAATTTCAGCTTTGGCCACAAAACGGCTTGCAACGGCAGAATCCAACGAGAAGATATCTACCCAGGAAATATGGTTAGAAACGATAATTTCTCCCGGGGCTTCCTCGGTTAAGCCGTACTCCAGCATACTTTTCGGAAGACTGCCGGTATAAGCCGTTTTTACGCCTGCCATCGCCAAAATGCGGCGGTTGTATTCTTTAATCATCCGCCCTTGTTCTTTCTTATCAACCCTCTGGAATTTTGTATAAGCAACAAACAAAACCCAAAGAGAATAGGTAAGAAGCGAAACCATACGGGAAACACCAACCAAAATTCTCATGATTTTTTAATTTACGTTATCGATAAAATTTTCTCTGAACCACTGTTCCAGAATGACCTGAGCGGCTAGATCGTCAATGTAATCATCTGCGCCCTCCTCTACATCAACTGAGGAAAAGCGTTCATCCACTCTTGCCACATATACATTGAACCGGCCGTTGATTTGATTAGCAAAGTTTTCACAGACAGAGGTCATTGAGTTAGGAGCGCCGTCCTTATGACGAGGAACACCAACAACCACCAACGCCGGCTTCCAATCTTCCATGATCTGCGTAATTTGCTTCCACTTTTCTTGGTTTTTCTTCCAATGAATAATGGTTAGAGGGCGGCTGTCCTTGACAACCGTGTTGCCGATTGCGACTCCTATTCTGGCTAATCCATAGTCGAAAGCCAAAATAATGCTGTCTTCCGATAGTTTTTCGATGACTTTCTGAGGAAGAGGGGAATTCTCTTTAAGCATGACCGACAATACCTTCCATTGATTTGAATTGATTCACATCAATTCCCAATTCTGCCAATGCGGCGTCGTATTTCATCTGATAAGGCATCTCAAAGAGTATCTCTTTATTGAAAGGTGCAACTAACCAATCTTCTCGGCCCAATTCATCTTCCAACTGACCTACGGCCCATCCTGCGTAACCGACGGCGCACAAAAAATTTGAAGGCCCGGTGCCTTTGAGGATATCGTCAAAAATATCAACTGACACGGTTGTTACTACTCCGGGTCCTGATCTCATGGATCTCATCCACAATTTTTCGTCAGGATGAAGAAAAATCCCCTGGTGAGGAGCTACAGGACCGCCCCAAAATACGGGCATTTCCTCAACTTTACGAGGAAAAGAGTACTGAGTAAAAAGACTTTGTAAAGTCATTCCGATTGGTCGATTAACCACTATACCGGTTGCTCCGTCTTTGCCGTGTTCGATCATATAGATCAAAGTTTCCTGGAATCTAGGATCCTGCATAGACGGTGCTGCAATTAAAAATTGCCCAGTCAAATCCACTTTATCAACTCCCTCTAGAAACAAGCCAAATACATTGTATCGGATGAGTTCTTTCTTGGATATAAGGCAGCCACCTTAAAAAAGAATCATAAGGCCAACACTCGACTCTAAATTATCAGTTTACATGCTATCTTTCTCCGACTCTGCCTCTCAAAATGAGAAGTAATCAAAACCTTTTCTACTTTTTCTAGTCCAGAGAAATTATTCATTTTTTCGCTTAAACTTTTTGACGATAGACGTCTATGACAAGGTTCATTCTATGACTCGCGGTATTGGGCAAAAAAGAGCTTTCGGCCATTTAAAGTTCTCGGCTGCCGATATTGAACAATAGTTCATTACAGCTAATGAGAAATCCAGAGTTTAGTTAAATTACAAAGTCACAATGCTTCTGTCATGAGGCCAAGTAAAAAATATGTCAGCATGTAGCTATTTAAAGAAGTAAATCAATCAGAACTGACTGGAAACAGACGTAGGCGAAATTCGAGCGCAGGAGTCGGTGAATAGTTACGAAAACGGAGTCAGTTATTCAAGGAGACGGAATGTTTGATTCGAGATATGTGAATGTCCAAGAAGAGAACTGCTCAATAAACGTATATATCTCTGAGCCGGAAAGAGAAGTGAAGAAGTTATTAGCAATTCCTTATTTCTATGTCCCACTCAACGAAGAATTTATTGATTATATCGAGGATGCTGTGAAGGAAATTAAGGCCACAAGTTACACTCTTAATTTGTGCTTTCCTACGGATAAGAATTATTCCGACACCGACAAGGAGTTATTTAAAGCAAGAATCCACCAATACTTTGTATTCAAAGCAAACAAAGCGAAAAAGAGACTGCATGAAAATTTCCGTCAGACTGCAGGATTGTTTGTATATGGATTCGTCTTTATGCTTGCCTGTATGCTTATTCGCGGATTTTTCAGCGGATATCCTGATGACTCAATCTTTAATTCCATCAGAGAAGGTCTGCTTGTGCTGGGTTGGGTCGCCTTATGGTGTCCTTTTGAAAAACTTCTCTTTGAATGGATACCTCTAAAAAAGGAGCTCAACATCTGCAAAAGACTTGCGTCTATGAAGACTGAGTGTATTTCAAAGAACCTTCAGCCCAATTAAGTTCTAACCCAAATACCGCTCCCAATAGAGGGGACTTTGGCTGTTGCTGATGGAGAGCAAAATCCAAAAACACGAATGAATTAAGGCTAACGTCTTACTTACTCACGCCGCAGTTGAGTTAATAGAACCGCACTGACAAGACATCAAATCAGATTCTTGATTGAATTTCCTAGGTAGCTTGCTGCATTCTCAGCAAGTCTAACCTAGTCCCAGGAGATTCAATTTTTCTGGTTTAGATAAAGCATCAGAGTACGGAGAAATCGTCGATTAGACTCACAAAAACGGCTGTTAATAATTAATTTGAGATAGGTGACATCTGCAATGTAAGCCTGCTTCCTTTTTCTCTGAACTCAAAACTTCCTAAATCTTAGGTCCTGCGAATTAAAATAAAAGTTTTCCAGAACAAAACTTCTTCTCCCGATGGTCGAATTTTCAACAACTTTAGCTGATGCTTTAGCTCCCATTACCCTGATTTCCGGCGTGGGACTTCTGCTTGTTTCTATGTCTGCACGTTACGGACATGCCACCACCCGCATTCGTCAATTGATGGCTGAACGTTCAGATTCTCCTGATGAAGTAGATGAGGAATTAGAAAATTCCATTCGTCTGATTTACCGCCGTGCAAAACTTTTAAAAAACGGCGTACTGACTGTTGCGCTTTCTGCAGCTTTCAGTAGCCTGCAGGTTCTTTTCATTACGATTGAGCATCTGTTTAATCTAGACCTTTCCGTCTGGAAATCGGCCATGCTGTTAGCTTCCGTGATTTTCATCGTACTGTCGAGTTGTATTTACGTAAGTGAAGTACAGATTTCCGTACGAGCTCTCGGCGTATCCGTTCATCATCACGACAGACCGCAATAAGGAGTGAATCATGGTAACTTACGCAGCAACCTTATCGAATGCCTTGACTCCTATTACTCTAATTTCGGGTGTAGGCCTTTTGCTGTTAGCGATGTCAGCGAGATACAACCACACAACAGACAGAGTAAGACAGCTTTTAAAGGAAAGAAAGAAAATTCTTCCTAGGAAAGACAGCGACTTAGAAAGAGCAATTAACCTAATCTACGAACGCAGCCATCTTTTGAAGAATGCCATTCTTGCGGTAACAATTTCTGCAGCTTTCAGCGGAATTCTGGTTCTAGTCTCCATTCTGGAAAATATTTTGAACCTCAAACTTGAGGTCTGGAAGTCCACTATTCTTTTGACCGCGGTCATTTTCATTGTCACTTCGACCATCTTTTTTGTCATGGAAGTGCACCTATCTCTGAAGGCGCTTGGCTTAAGTATCGAGAAGCGCATCCGATCATAATTTGGGCGATCAGGTAGGCTTCGTTTACTCAGAGTGGTTTGTTTTTCCTCTTACTTGCCTCCAATGAATTCATCATTGAGGTATCCGAATAAGAGGAAAAAATCATGTCAGACAACAAACAAAATCCTATGCCCGGCGATCCCGTCAATGCTCGTATCGTCCGTGAATTGCTCCTGCCGCTTCGCAACAGCTCCGGCTCTATGATTGGTTGGGGCATCTTCTCCATCGTCCTTGGTACCATCGGTTTATTTGCACCGATTGCGTTCTCCGTAGGCGTCACGATTTTCGTCGGTGCCATGCTTCTCGTCAGCGGTGCAACCGGTCTTGCACTTTTTTGGAAAGCTCAGGGATGGGGAGCCAGAACGGCTGCAATCATTCTTGCATTATTGACCGCCGTTACCGGTTTAATCTTGATGTTCTACCCGATTTTCGGTGCAGAAACATTGACATTATTCTTGGCTTCTTACTTTGTCGCCGTCGGCCTTGTGAAGTGCTGGATTGCATTGAGCAACACCGATACAAAAGGCTGGGGCTTGATGCTCTTCTCTGCTGTCGTTTCCTTCCTGTTAGGCATCTGCCTCTGGTGGGGCTGGCCGCAAAGCGCTCCTTGGATCTTCGGTATCTTTGTCGCTATCGAATTGATCTTCGACGGTTGGGCAGCTTTGATGATGGGCTTTGAAGTCAGAGCTTATACAAAGAACCAAGAAAATCAAAACAATTAAAAAATTAGTAGAACGGCGCTGTTACAGCAGCGTCTTCCGGGAGGACGGGATAACTTTTGGTTATCCCGTTGTTTTCTGTATTCTTATTTCTTGGATTCCTCCTCAATATCGCCTGAGAGTTTGTCGAGCATTTCGTCGGAGAATTTTTCCAATTCTTCAATCTGTTTTTGGCTGTCTTTCAGGAGAAGTTCTGCGAAAGGACGCTGAGTCTTCATCAATCCGGTCACAACCTTAATGCCTTGATCTTGGTCGGTGACGGTAAAGCTGTCGGTAACTTCATCGAGATTAACCGGAAGAATGACTGGTGTAAGCTCTCTTCTGAGCGGCATTTCTTGCGTTGTAACAATCGGCATAGGCGTCTCGGCAAGCTTCTTAAGCATGAAAGATAGGCCGGAGAACGGAATAGAAATCTGAAGCATAACGACCTGTCTGCTCAGCACGTTGTAATCTTTTCCATCGATCTTTTCGCGCTGAGGAATATCCGTTGGAATTAAGCCGGTCTCTCCAATTGACTGCGTCAACACCAAACCGATATCATTAGTCCAGTCCGGTGCCTTGCCTACTTCATAGAAGACTTTCTGAGCCGTCAGCTGTGCTACGGCGAAGAATCCGTAGGGCGGATTCTCTTCGCTCAGATGCATCAAAATACGCTGTGCATTTCTAATATTTTTAATGAGAATTGGAAATTCCAAAACGCGGAAAGTCCCGTTTGGAAGTCCGAAAGTACAAGGAAGATCATTAGGGCTGTTTAACCAGGAGATACGGTATTTACTTTCGAAATACTCTTTAGCTTTTTGTTCCCAGTCTTTTGGAAAACCGTCCTCATAAAGGCTTGCGAGAACCTGCGGGAAAGGTTGTTCATCAGAAGCTCCAACGGCGCTTCCCTCAATGCCCATCCAAACCTGAGAAACGGAATACATTTTGGTATCCTTTCTCCAGTTCACCGTAACCTTGGCTTTTTGCTCGGCATCCTTCCATTGGGCGAACCAACCGTCTTCATTGATGACTAAGGTGCCCTCATCAAGAGGCCCAAAAATCAAATAGGAAGGAAGATCTTTCTTTTCTTTAACTTCGCTTGCTTTGAAAGCAGCCCAATTAAACTGCTCTCCTGCACAAGGTTTGCTATTGATAATGGCTATCTCGAAAAGATCATCATAATTTCTTTCTTGAACCGACATTTTGTTTCCTAAACTGAATTTACAAGGCAGTCGTCAAAAGCAGCGCCTTCGCAAACATAACAGCCTGAAAATTTCATGTCAGAGGCGATTGAGTTCGACAGCGTGCCAAACAACAAGGCCATGATAACCACATAATGTCTAAAAGACTCATTAACACAATAAACTGAGCCTTTAATAGAAAAATTTTTACAACACAAACTATGAAGAACCTATCTGAAAAACGTTGGACTTTATTGGCCATCGCCTGTTTGATTAATCTTTGCACCGGTTCTGTTTATGCTTGGAGTGTCTTTGCAGGTCCGAAAGCTCAACAACTTTCAGAGTTGACCGGCTCTCTCATAACCGCTGGAGATCTGGCAATAGCCTTTAGCATTTGCAACGGTCTTGCTCCAATCCCGATGATATTGGGCGGTTATTTTGTGGATCGTCTGGGACCAAAAGCCGTGATTGTTGTAGGAGGTCTTTTCATTGGAGCCGGGATGTTTTTTTCGGGGGCCTCCGAGACTTTTCTCTCCTTCCTTATTTCTTACGGTCTAATTTTTGGTTTAGGTCTTGGCTTCACCTATGGCGCAGCCGTTAACAACACCATTAAATTCTTTCCGGACCATCGCGGGCTTGCAGGCGGTTTAACTACCGGCTTCTACGGTCTGTGTTCCGTGATTGTGCCGCCTATCGGCCAGTACCTTATCGCAACAAACGGGATTTCGTTTGCATTTGAATCTCTCGGAATTGTCTTCGGAGCAGTAATTGTCTTTGGCGGACTACTGAGCGTTAAATGTCCGCCTGACTTCGTTCCGCAAGGTTGGACAAAACCAACCAACAACTTCGTATCCTTAGACGTAGATACTCTCTCCATGCTCAAAAGGCCTAGGTTTTGGCTGATGTTTGCATTCCTTCTTTGTTGCGGCGTCAGCGGAATGATGATTCTTTCTCATGCAGCAGTTATCGCCCGTACTCAAATCGGCTATTCTGCAGCTGCAGCCGCCGGTGCCGTCGCTTTCATCGCTTTGGTCAATACATTTGCTCGACTTGTCACAGGCGTACTTTCCGATAAATTCGGTCAGCTTCCAACCTTAATTGGGGCTGCCATCGGGGCAGCTGCCGGTCTGTCATTGTTAGTCTTTGCAGATGCAGACCATCTATTATTCTTCTACGCTGCCTTCGCCTGCATTGGCTTTGCGTTCGGTTCTCTCATGGGAATATATCCAGGATTTACCGCCGCGGTTTTCGGAACAAAACACAACAGCACCAACTACGGCTTAATGTTCTGCGGCTTTTCACTTGCCGGCATTATTGGCCCTTGGCTGATAAAAGTGCTTGCCATTGACGGTTCTTACTCCTATGCCTACCTATGCGGTTGTGCCCTAACTTGTTTAGGAGTCTTGATAGGATTGATTCTTTTGAAAATGAATAAAGAAAAAGTTTGATTGCTGTGATAAGCAAACAGCGTTAAGTGATATTTGGAAGGAGGGGAACTCCTCCTTCTTTTTTATCTGCGGTTTTCCAGAGACAGCTCGTTTTTTACCTGAGCGGAATCAAACGGAAAATACCAGACTGACGGCCAATCCCATGAAAATCACTGCACCTGTACGATTAATAACCTGTTGTACACGCGCAGACGAAATCTTTTCTCTGACGAATTCTGCAAAACACGCAATTGCACCGAACACAATTACCGTGGCAGCGATAAAAGTTAATCCCATCATCAAAATCTGAACCTCGGTGTTCTCTCCGGGAAACAAAAATTGGGGAAAGAAGGCCAAGAAAAAGATGATGACCTTGGGATTAGTCAGGTTCATGATGAAACCGCGGGCCCACCATTTACTGAAAGACATCGCATCTTTAACTTCGCCTTTTTCTTCGGCCATTGGTGTCGACGGAGCTTTCCAAGCCATAACTGCCAAATAAACCAAATAAAGAGCACCTGCCGCCTTTAAACAGAAGAAAGCGGTCTCAGAAGCACGAATAAGTGCCGAGACTCCGACAGCAACTAACAAAGTATGAACCAGGAGTCCGGTACATAATCCCGAAACAATCTTCAGTCCTGCGGATCTGCCGTAAATGACAGACTGCATCAAGACAAAAATATTGTCCGGCCCCGGAGCAAGACTTAATATGAAACTTGCTCCGGCAAAACTCAGCCAAGTTTGGAAATCCATTTAGGCCTAGCCTAGCCTAACCAAACCCTTGCGTTTTGGAAGATGCGTGCCCATGGAGAGACATCACGCAGAAGCGGAGATCTCCAGGACAGCTGAACAGATCGCCAGCTTCTTTCCGGATGAGGCATGATGATTGTCGCGCGTCCGTCCGTAGTTGTGAAAGAAGTTCTTCCAAGTCTTGAACCGTTTGGATTCAGCGGATAAATCTCGGTCGGATTTTGTGTTTCGTCCACATAGCAGGCAACCGGAATTGCGAGATCTTCATCAGCAGGGTTCGCCCAGAATGCTCGCCCTTCTCCGTGCGCATTAACTACAGGGAGAACAGCTCCGGCCATTCCGGTAAAGAGAATAGACGGGGACGGCAAAATCTTGACGTTGACTAAACGAGCTTCAAACTGTTCAGAAAGGTTTCTCTCGAAAGACGGCCAGTGTTGTGCACCCGGAATCAAAGATTTCAATTGAGAAATCATCTGGCAGCCGTTGCAGACGCCCAAGGTAAAGGTATTGCCGTTTTCAAAGAACTTCACAAACTGCTCTTTAAGACGTTCGTTGAACAGAATTGTCTTAGCCCAACCGCCGCCGGCGCCTAAAACGTCACCGTAGGAGAATCCGCCACAAGCTGCCAAACCATTAAATGACAGCAAATCAGTTCTGCCTTCCAAGAGGTCTGTCATGTGAACGTCAACGGCGTCAAAGCCGGCTTGCATAAAGGCGCTGGCCATTTCATTCTGACTGTTGACGCCCTGCTCTCTCAAAATTGCAACCCTCGGTCTTTCTCCGGAATTGATAAACGGAGCGGCAATGTTTTCTTCAGGGTCGAAGCCTGTAGCCAAAACAAGTCCGCATTTCTTAGAGTCAATCAATGCGTATTCGCTGTCTGCACAAGCAGGATTGTCTCTTTGGCGAGCGATTTGCCAAGAGACTTCACTCCACAGTTTTTCTAAGGAGCTGCGTCCTTCTGAGAATACGCAGTCGCCTCTCAAATAGATGGAGAATTCTTCTTCACGAAGAATATTGCCGAGATAAACCAGGCAGTGGCCAAGTCCTGCATTGTCAAAGGCGCTCTTAACTTCATGAGCACGGCCTCTGGAAACTTGAATGACGGCACCGAGTTCTTCATTGAAGAGGGCTTCATTTAAGTTCCTGCCGTTAGCAATCAACCCGTCAGCTACAAGTTCTACACCCATACGGCTGGCGAACATCATTTCACAGAGAGTGGCAGCTAAGCCACCGTCGCTTCTGTCGTGGTAGGCCAAAATAACGCCTTTAGATGCAAGCTCTCTAATCACTTTCAAGAACTTGCTCAAGTCGGCCGCGTTATCGACATCAGGAGTCTCAGAGTCAAACTGTTGAGTAACCTGGGAGTAAATGGAGCCGCCCATACGGTCTTTACCTTGACCAAGATCAATTAAAAGCAATGAACTGTCAAGAACCTTATCGGCAAACTGCGGAGTCATGGTATTACGGATGTCTTTAACCGGGGCGGCCGCAGATACAATCAATGAAACCGGAGAAGTGACGCTCTTGTCCTGTCCTTCGGCATCTTTCCAAGACGTCTTCATAGAAAGGGAGTCTTTGCCCACAGGGATGCTGACTCCTAACTCTTGGGAGAATGTGCTGGCAGCTTCTACACCGGCAAACAAGGAAGCATCCTGGCCCGGTTGTCCGCAAGCGCCCATCCAGTTGGCCGATAAAATAATTCTTTCTAAATCAATATCTGCACTAACTAAGTTTGTTAATGCTTCGCCAATTGCCATACGGCTGGCCGCAGCAGCATTGGAAATGGCTAACGGAGTCTTTTCTCCCATTGCCATTGCTTCACCCTTGTAAGTGTGGAAGCCGAGAGCCGTAACGGCTGCATCTGCTACCGGAACCTGCCATGGGCCGACCATCTGGTCTCTGCAAGTCAATCCGCCGACGGCTCTATCACCGATAGTAATTAAGAATTTCTTGCTGGCAACTGTCGGATGACGAAGAATATCGTGGATGACCTCTTTAAGATCAACATCCAAGTTGCTCTTCATCTTCAAAGGCGCTTCGGACTCGACGTTTCTGTGCATTCTCGGAGTCTTGCCGAGGAGAACACTCATTGGCATGTCAACGGCTTCTTCTCCCTCTTTGATAGAGTCGACCACTAAGTTATCGTCGGCACTGATCTGTCCGAGAATCGCATACGGACATCTTTCGCGTTTGCAGTAATCTTCGAATTGTTCCAGTTTGTCCGGATCGATGGCCAAAGCATATCTTTCCTGAGATTCGTTGCACCAAATCTCCAACGGGCTCATTCCTGATTCTTCAACAGGAACTTTCTTCAGATCGAGATGTGCACCTTTGCCTGAAAGGTCTGCCAATTCCGGCATGGCGTTAGAAAGACCGCCTGCGCCGATATCGTGAATAGCCAAAATCGGATTTTCTTCACCGGCTTCCCAGCATCTATCGATAACTTCTTGGGCTCTTCTTTCCATTTCCGGATTGCCGCGCTGAACGCTGGCAAAATCCAACGCTTCGGAGTTAGAACCGGACGCCATCGAGGAAGCAGCGCCTCCGCCAATACCAATCCGCATTCCGGGTCCGCCGAGAACAACTAAATAAGTTCCTGTTGGTAAATCTAATTTATGTGTCTGGCCTTCCTTGATATTGCCGATACCGCCAGCCAACATAATCGGCTTATGGTACCCGTAGCGTCTTCCGCCGACGTTTGCCTGGAATGCACGGAAATAACCGAGAACATTCGGACGTCCGAATTCATTATTGAAAGCGGCGCCTCCTAAAGGACCGTCCGTCATAATTTCCAAGGAAGAAGCAATACGGCTTGGAGAACCGTAGAGTTCTTCCGTTTCCGGTCCATCAACGGCAACGTCTTTATCGGTTTCCCACTTCTGTCCGTAGCCCGGAAGATTCAATGCGGAAACGGTAAAACCGGTCAAACCTGCTTTCGGACGTGCACCACGGCCGGTAGCTCCTTCGTCACGAATCTCGCCGCCGGAACCGGTAGAGGCTCCCGGGAACGGAGAAATAGCAGTCGGATGGTTATGAGTTTCGACCTTAAAGACGGTGTGCGTGGGCTCGGTCTCATAAGAATATTCTCGGCCGCCTAAGGCAGATTCGTTTCCTCTCGGGTACAAACGATCCACTTCACTGCCTTCAAATACGGCTGCATTATCGGAGTAAGCAACAATAGTACCTTCCGGATGAGCATTATGAGTTTCGCGAATCATGCCGAACAAAGTTTTATCTTTGTCCTGGCCGTCAATTGTCCATTTAGCATTAAAAATCTTATGACGGCAGTGTTCAGAGTTTGCTTGTGCAAACATCATCAATTCGACATCTGTCGGATTACGCTCCAACTTTGTAAAAGCGTCGACTAAGTAGTCTATTTCGTCTTCATTCAGAGCCAAACCGAACTCGCCGTTTGCTTTGACGAGAGCTTCTCTGCCTTCTTTCAGAATGTCGACCGTACGCATCGGTTCGCCCTGCGCTTCACCGAAAACGACTTCAGCAGAGACATCCGGATCAACAACGCTTTCCGTCATCTTGTCATGAATGACGGAAGCAATTTGCTCTTTTTCCTTGTCCGTTAAAAGACGAGGTTCTTTAAAAGTCAGCTCGTATAAAGTGCCTCTTTCTACTCTCAGAACCTGATTCAAGCCGCAATTGTGAATAATGTCGGTTGCTTTCGAGGCCCAAGGAGAAACGGTTCCTAAACGTGGAACAACCAAGAATTTATTGGGGGTATGAGTAACCAAGCACTCTTCACCGTAATTGAGGATGTCTTTCAGACGTGTCATGTCAAGGACAGAAAGTTCGTCTGCAGTATGGACAAAGTGAATGTACCGGCTATTGAGTGTTGCCACTCCCGGAACAAATTGACGAATTTTCTTTAAGAGCCTTTCAGTACGGAAGTCTGATAAAGCTCGAGAAGCGTCTAAACGGAACATAGTTGATGAAGCAGTCATTTCTTCCGCCGTCTCAGCCTGTAAGTCTGCGGCGGCCTCCTTTGGATCAAAAATAGTATGTTTTGAAGGTAGTAACTAACCAAGTTTCGACATTATAAGTTGTCAAACCAGCTTACAAAGACAACTCAACCTTCCTTGCGGAAGGTTGATGATAATTCTTAAGGGATCAGGATCGCACGGTAATCATTGATATTTGTTCGAGTCGGGCCGGTATCCAGAGAATCTCCCAGCAATCGGAAGAATTCGTGTGCATTATGTTCTTTCAAAAATACTTCCGGATCCAGGTTCATCTCTTTAGCTCTCTTCATAGTGTCGGGCCTGAGCATTGCGCCCGCAGATTCACCGTTGCCGTCCACACCGTCCGTATCAGCAGCTATCGCGTAAATAGAATCTACTTGAAGCTCTTGGGCTAATGCTAAAAGGAACTCAGAGCAGGGTCCGCCTTTACCGATTCTTCCCTTGTCCAAGGTAACGGTGCATTCACCGCCTGAAAGAAGGACAACCGGTTTTCTGCGGGGCTTAGAGTATTCGAGACGGACCTTACGAGAAACCTGAAGAGCCACGGATCTGGCTTCGCCCGTAATATCGTCGCCGATAATAACCGGACGCATCCCGTTTTCTTTAAAGAAGGCAGCGGCAGCTTGAAGACCTTTGAAGGAATTAGCAACGATCTTGTTCTTCACACTGCGCATTCTCACATCACCGATCTTCGGTGTTTCTTCAATTGCACCTCGAGCGCCGTTGCGCAAATGTTCGAGAATCGCCTTAGGTGTGTCTACTCTGGCTTGGCTCAGATACCACAACGCATCCGCATAAGTAGAGAAGTCTTCAGAACAGGGGCCGGAAGCGATATCGGAAGGATTATCGCCAACCACGTCTGAGATAATGAGAGAGAGAACTTCCGCGCCGCGAGCCCGGGCAGCAAGAGCCAGTCTTCCGCCTTTAACCTGAGAGACGTGCTTGCGAACCGCATTAATATGGTCAATTGATGTTCCGGCGCGAAGAAGATCTTCAGTCACTTTACGGATATCTTCGATTGTGACGCCTTCCACCGGAAGAGAGAGGAGAGAAGAGCCGCCACCCGAAATCAAGGCGAGAAGTAAATCGCCTTCTTTCAATTTATCAACCTGCTGCATCATCTCTTGAGTCGCTTTCAGGTTGGACTGATCAGGAATGGGGTGAGCTGCCTCCAATACCTTAATCTTCTTGGTCTTTTCACCGTGGCCGTAGCGCGTAATAACAACCCCGCTTAAATCTTTTTCAGGCCATGTTTCCTCAACGGCAGCCGCCATACTGGCAGCTGCTTTTCCTGCGCCGACAACTACCACGTCCCCTTCAAAACCAACGGGGACGTGCGGTGGTACGACCTTATGTGGGTCTGCCGCATCAATCGCAGCATAAAATGAATCCATTAACAGCTGCTCAAATTTATCTTTGCTCTTATTCAAGGGAACCTCTTCTTTTTGTCAAGTTTCCTAGATATTTACCTGTTCGGCTAGAGGGGTTTTCGCTTATTGTTTCCGGGGCGCCGACGGCGACCACTTGACCGCCTTCCGCTCCACCGCCCGGGCCTATGTCAATAACCCAGTCAGCTTCTCTAACCACTTCCAAGTTATGCTCAATAATTAGTAAAGTATTACCTGCTTTCTTTAATTTTTCAAGTACCGCTAATAACATGTCCACATCTTTGAAGTGCAAACCTGTTGTCGGTTCATCCAAAATATAAAGAGTTTTGCCGGTTGATCTCTTGGCTAGTTCTAATGCTAGCTTAATTCGTTGGGCTTCTCCACCCGACAGTGTCGTAGCGCTCTGGCCTAGTTTGATATAACCGAGACCGACCTCCTGAAGGGTTTGAAGTTTTTTATAAATAACAGGAACGGCAGCAAAAAACTCAGCCGCCTGATCAACTGTTAAATCTAATACTTGGGCAATATTAAGCCCTTTGTACAGAACCTCTAATGTTTCGCGGTTATATCGCGTTCCGTGGCAGTGGTCGCAAGGCACGTACATATCCGGAAGGAAGTTCATTTCGACTTTAACCAGTCCTTCTCCTTCACATGCTTCGCATCGGCCTCCCTTCACGTTAAAAGAAAAGCGTGCCGAACCATACCCTCTTTCTCTGGCTATCGGTGTTTCCGCAAACAAATCTCTGATCGGACTAAAAATACCACAGTATGTCGCCGGATTAGATCTAGGTGTCTTTCCAATAGGATCTTGATCGACGTGAATGACTTTGTCGAAATTTTCCAGTCCTTCGATTTTGTCAAAAGGCTGCGGTGTCTTTTTAGCACGGTTTAAGACATTTGCTGCATACGCATAAAGCGTCTCATTGACTAACGTAGATTTACCAGACCCGGACACACCGGTCACCACCGTCATCAAGCCGACCGGAATGCTGACATCAACGTTTTTAAGATTGTTGCCCGAAGCTCCGTAAATTTTGATGAAATCTTTTCCCGGCTTGGTCTTCCTCAAGGTACGAATCTTTAATTCGCCCGTCAAATATTTCCCTGTAAGCGAATTTGGATTCTTTTCCACCTCTTTCGGAGTTCCTCGTGCGATTACTTCACCGCCTAGTCTTCCGGCTCCGGGGCCCATGTCAACGATGTAATCTGCTTCACGAATGGTATCCTCATCATGCTCAACCACAATAACGGAATTACCCAAATCTCTGAGTCCTTTCAGAGTAGCAATTAGTCTGTCGTTATCGCATTGATGAAGGCCAATCGAAGGCTCATCTAAAACATACATCACACCGGAAAGCTGGGAACCGACTTGGCTGGCTAAACGAATACGCTGAGACTCTCCGCCGGAAAGTGTTGCGGCAGGACGACTCAAGGTTAAATATTCGAGCCCGACGTTATTTAAAAACCCAAGCCTGCTTATTATTTCTTGTATCAGCTTTCCGCCGATTTCTGCTCTTGCCCCTGACAAAGAGAGTTTTTTAAAGTATTCAAGAGCTTCTTTTAAAGATAAGCTTGTTATTTGAGAAATTGTTCTCTGCTGTTGACCGTCTCCGATTCGAACATTCGAAGAAGCTACATTAAGCCGAGAACCGGAGCAAGCAGAACATGGTCTAAGAGTTCGGTATTTTCCTAGCTCCTTTTTTAATGCTTCATTTGAGGCCCCGTCAAACCTTCTCTTCGTTATTGGAATAACACCTTCAAAGAGCTGGTTTCTTTGGATTTCTCTTCCCTCTCCGTCTTTGAATACGACCGGAATTTCTTCTTTACCGGAACCGTACAAAATAATATCTTGTTGCTGTTTAGAGAGGCGGTTCCATGGCTCTGTCAGAGGAATATTAAATTTAACGGCCACTGCTTCCAGCAACTGATAGTTATATGGGTTAAGCATCCCCCAGCCGTCGATTGCTCCGTCTTTCAGCGACAAATCCGGAAGAGAAATAAATTTTTCCGCATCAAATTCTTCCGCTTCGCCGAGTCCTCCGCAAACTTCACAAGCTCCGGCCGGACTATTGAAAGAGAACATGTTGGGTTCTAACCGATCCATCGTAAAGCCGCAATCCGGGCAAGCGAACTTGTTTGAAAAACGTTCGGTCTGCCCCGATTCCAAGTCCTCGATAAGAACCATGCCGTCACCGATAAGCAGGGACGTTTCAATGGACTCGGCCAACCTCTGACGAATATCGGGGCGCATTTTAAGACGGTCTACAACGACATTGAGCTGATGATTTTCATCATCGTCGAGTGCAGGCAAATCCGGAACCGTGCAGACATTCCCGTCTATCTGAAAACGAGTAAAGCCTCTGCTTTGGAGGTCTTCCGTTTTATGACGGATAACTTTTGAGGAGGAACGACAAACCGGGGCGACTATCATGAGTTTGGAGCCGTCCTCCTTAAACTCAATAATTCTGTCTACGATTTCGCTTACGCTTGAAGCATGCAGCGCCGTTCCGTGAGTCGGGCAGTGCGGCACCCCCACTCTTGCAAACAGCAGTCTCAAGTAATCGTAGATTTCTGTAATAGTGCCGACCGTTGAACGCGGACTTCTATTTGTACTTTTTTGCTCGATAGAAATTGCCGGAGAAAGCCCTTCAATGTGATCTACATCGGGCTTTTCCATTTGTTCCAAGAATTGACGGGCATACGTAGACAAACTTTCCACATACCTTCTCTGTCCTTCGGCATATAACGTATCAAATGCCAAAGAACTCTTACCGGATCCGGAAAGTCCTGTAATGACTACCAGTTTGCCTCTTGGCAAGGACAGGTCCACATTTTTCAGATTGTGGGTTCGTGCCCCTTGTATAACAATCTCTTTCATGATTTTTTTCTGCGATTTGCAACTATACATTTTTTATGAAAATTTTTCATTTTCATCGCCCCTCTCGATAAGCTCAAAAAGACATTAATAGGCGTAAGAGGCGATTAAACTCGCTGTTCTCAGAGTTAATTTTTTCGACTCTGTTAAAATGTTCTGATCTGTAGAAATTTTCAAGGAAAGCCAATGGCGTCTCTTAATAAAGTACTTATCATCGGCAATTTAGGCCGTGATCCTGAGACCCGCTTCGCAACGGAAGGGGGCTTGCAAATTACGACGATTAACGTTGCCACTTCCCGCTCTTACCGCAGCCAGGCATCAGGCCAACTGGTAGAAGAGACGGAATGGCACCGCATCGTTTTCTTCGGAAAGCAGGCAGAAACCATTCAAAAATATCTTAGAAAGGGCTCTGCCGTTTACGTTGAAGGAAGATTGAGAACACGCAAATGGGAAAAAGACGGCGTCACTCACTATGCCACGGAAATCATGGGTGAGAATTTCCAATTCTTAGATCGCAGATCTGACTCCGGTGCTTCTTCTTACCCGGCGGACTCTTACAGCTCCGAACCCGCTTTTAATTCTCAGCCGTACGGCGCTCGCCAAGCACCGGCTCAAAGTTTTGAAAAACCGGTTTCGCCAGCTCCGGCTTATCCGCAGGCCAACTACAACCGCCCGGCTCAACAGGCACCGGCTGCTCCGCAACCTGCTCCGAATGCAGATCCTTTCGGAGGAGATGACGAGGACATTCCGTTCTAATTCAAAAGAAAAGGTCTCATTAGCCGTCTTTTTGGGCGGCTTTTCTTTTGCCTAGCTTTTTAGGTCCGGTCCCCATCGAAAGAATAACAACATTGGCAAGGACCATGGCAATACCCAAACATTCCGCCAAACCAAGTTTTAAGCCCATAAAGGCAACACCGAATATGAAAGCGGATAAAGGCTCTAAGCACACCACCAAACCAACGATAACCGGCGACAAATATTTCAAACTTTCCAGATAAAGCCAAAAGGCAGCGACGGTTCCGAAAACAACAATAAACAGAAAAGCAGCAAGTCCGGCAAGGTTAAACGTAAAAAGGACGTCCCACGGCATCGTAATGGAAAATCCAACGATGCCTCCAAACAACAAACCCCAACTGACTACAGGAATAACTCCCCACTTATCAATAAGGGCCTTCGGCTGGATGGAGTAAACCGTAGAAAGTCCAACACAGACCAAACCCCAGAATACCGCCTGCCAGTTCAAGTCGAAACTAAGGAAGTTGCCCTTGGAAACTAGTAAAAGCACTCCGAAAAAGGCCAATGTGCAGCAAAACAGTTCTTTTCGAGTAAAACTTTTTTTGCCACGCAAAACCAAGTAAAAACCTGCCGCCAAAGGCACTAAAGCTAAGAAAATTGCTCCGGTACCTGCGTTGGAATAGTAAATAGCCAAGAAAAACGTAAGGTGGCCGCCTAATATTTCCAGCCCGCTCAACGCGATTCCAAATAATGCTGCTCGGGAGGAAAAAGGTGCCATTAGCACTTTTCTTGCGACTGCAAAGTTAATAGCCACCAGCAAGAATCCGGCAGTCAAAAGCCGTAGTCCAACCAGTTCCAAGGGCTGGATAGAAGAATTTTCGAAGAGATATTGAACGGACACGCCCATTCCTCCCCAAAATACGGAAGCTAAGGAGGCCAATGCGATACCGAAAAAAGCACCTCGTGACTTTTGAGGTGCAAGAGTGTTATTTATATCTTGTGCTGCAACTGCAGCCGTCGTTGTCTTTTCCATACTCGAGATTCTCGTACAAAAAATCCCATCTTTGGGAGGTTTCTCCTTCGTTGAGCTGGATTACCAGGAGTCTTGTACACACATGAGCATTAGAAGAAACACCGAGAATAAGGTCAAATTTCAGACTTTTTATGAACTATTTGAAGACTTCTTGATCTATCTCAAACTACGTACGTATGAAAATGCGGAAACTTCTCCTTGTCAACAAAAGATAACCTCAAACCAAGGAGAAAAAGATGACACAAGTCAAAAGACGCTCTTTCCTTAAATGCGGTCTTGCCGGCACAGCTGCCACTGCTGCCTCTTTACTGCCAATGGCTGCCCATGCACAAGCAGCTGAGACGAAACCGAATACAGACTACGATGTAATCGTAGTTGGCTGCGGTTGTGCAGGAATGGCAGCTGCTATTGAAGCCGCTGACAAAGGCGCCAAAGTCGCTATTTTCGAAAAGATGTCTCGTCCTGCCGGAAACACAATCTTTGCCGGCGGTCACTTCAATGCAACTAATACGTACGTCCAAAAACAGCAAAATATGAAGGACACCTTGGACGACTTCTACAAAGATATGATGATCGTTTCTCAGCAGCGCGGCGACCAAGCTTTAACACGTCAGTACTGCGAAATGTCCGGAAGTGCTATTCAATGGCTGACTGACACTTGCGGCATCAAATGGAAACCAATCGTCGAAGAAGTCTTCCCGGGCAGAAACAGAGGCCACGTTGTTGACGGCAAATTGAAACCGGGCGGAGCACAGCTTTCCAAGCAGATGCTTGACACCGTTAAAGCCAAGAAAATCCCGGTATTTTTCGACAGCAAAGTCATTTCTCTTCTGAACGATCCTGCCTTGCGCGTAACAGGCGTAAGAGTTGTCGATGAAGACGGAGAAGTAACCGATTACGCAGCCAAAGGCGGCGTTATTCTCTGTACCGGAGGTTTCCACGCCAACAAAGAAATGGTCTGCAGATATATGGGCGGCGATGTTGCATGGATGCCGATCCGCGGTTCAAACGTTTTACAAGGCGAGAACATCACTCTGACTCAGCATCTGTTCCCGAAGTATGTCAACATGAACCAGTTCCACGCCGGCCCGATCCATGGACCAACAAGAGCAAATCCTTCCACAATGGTTAACTATGGAATCTTGGTCAAAAATGACGGCACTCGCTTCTTGGACGAAGTTGAAACCTATGTTTCCGTTGCTCAGAAGATGCCGAAGATCATTCCTGAAAACTGGGCCTTCATTATTATCGACAGCCAAGTCGTTGACATTCCAACCGTTAAGACCCGTATTGACAGATACAAACGTGCCAAAGCTCCTATCTATGAAGGTGCTACAGTGGCCGAAATGGCAGAAAAAGCCGGCCTTCCGGTCGACACTGTCGTCAATGTCGTTAAAGAATACAACGATGCAGTTAAAGCCGGTAAAGCTGCTACTTTGACACCCCCGAATACTTTGGAAAAACCACGTTTGATCGAAAAAGGTCCGTTCATGGCATTCCCATTCCAAGGCGGTATGACAGCAACATTCGGTGGTCCGAAGATTACAGCTAAATCTGAAGTCCTCAACACTGAAGACAAACCGATTCCCGGCTTGTATGCAGCAGGCAATGCTATCGGCGGTATTTTCTACTCCGACTATATTGTTGGTTCTCAGCTTACAGCTGCCGTAATCTGGGGACGCATCGCCGGCGAAGAAGCCGCAAAACGCGCAAACGGTAAGGCTTAGTCCTTTTACAAGCTCCTCCAAAACGGAGGAGCTATCTAACCCATTAGCAAACTATGAAGAAACTGTTATTTCTATTATTTCTCGCTTTTGGTCTTACGGGCGCCTATGCTGCAGAGGATGCTCTTCTAACTGCCCACACTTCCAAGGGAATCCAGTGCGCGGCATGCCACCAGGAAGTTCCTCCGGCTAAAAGAGTAAAAACGGCAAAATGCCAAAGCTGTCATGGAAGTTATGAACAGCTTGCCGAACGCACAAAGAATATGCAACCGAATAACGTCCATGCAAACCATCTAGGTGATCTCGAGTGTAAGGCTTGTCACGGAGTTCACAAACAGCAAAAATTGGAATGTGACGAATGTCATCAATTTAAATTCAGCATGCCAGCCTCTTAGAAATTGACTTTGAAGAAAACTGTTCTCGCCGTATTCTTGATCCTGGTTCCGCTTGTTTGTCATGCGGAGCCTCTTCGTATGGGCATTTCCTCACGAGTACCTAATACCAACGAAGAATTTCTGCAAACCACTATTCAAACTTTGAAGAACAAGTTTGGTCCTGATAATGTCAAAGTCACCTATTACTCGTTAAAAGGGCTTGAAGAAGCTGTTAAAGCAGGCCAAGTTGACTTCATGCAGTCAAGCGCAGGTATGTACAGACGCCTGCTTCCCGAAGGCGTCCGTGATCTTGTAGCCCTCTCCTCCCCAAGATATCCGGATCCCAACCAGAGCGAGGGAACCGCTTTTGTGACAAGAGCGGACAGAACGGATCTTCAAACGGTCAAGGACTTAAAAGGAAAAATTCTGGCAGCGAACTCTCCGACGGGGTTTTCGGGATATCACATCGGAATGCACGAGATTTCCAAACAAGGCTACGATCCTGAAAAATTCTTCTCAAAGCAGATATTTGTCGGGGAAGAACATCGAATGAAACACGTTCTCGAAGCGTTGAAAAACGGAACAGCCGACGTAGGTTTTCTCAGACTCTGCTATTTCGAAGATATGCTTGAAAAAGCAGGCTACAAGAAAGAAGACTTCAAAATTATCGGAGACCGTAAGTCAAACCGTTTGGCTTGTTCCCATTCCACTTCGCTCTATCCCTCGTGGACGATTTCTATCACTCCCAAAATCTCCCCCGCAGAAGCACGCGAGCTGCTTCAAACGCTGCTAGCGATTCCTCCAAGCAGCAATGGTGTCCGTTGGAGCCCTGCCTCTGACTATCATTCTGTCGACACACTTTTAAAAGATCTTAAGCTCGGGCCCTGGGCATATCTGCGTGAGTGGACGTTAAAGCGATTCATTAACGAGTATTGGCCTTGGATTATGCTGCTTTTCGTCTGCATAGCGGGCTTAATTGCCCACGTTATCCGCTGTGAAAGACTCATAAAAATCAGAACAGCCCAATTGTCCAAAGCCCATAAAAAACATACAGAGGTTCTTCACCAAGCTGAGGAGGCCAACTCTCGTCTTGAAAGTTTGCAAAAGATGGGGGCAATAGGCCTGATGTCCGGGATGCTCGCTCATGAAATACGCCAACCAATAGCTTCTATTCAATTGTACGGAAGAGGAATTCAGCGGATTATCGACGGAGGAGTTGGTGCGATTAAGGCCAATGCAGAAGATATTCAAAATGCGGTCTATCTTATTGATCAACAGTGCAGCAAAATAAACGCTATTGTCGAAAAAGTTAGAAGTTACTCGAAATCTAAGAGTAGCCGAAACCAAGTTCTTAATTTAAAAACGGTGGTCCAAGAATCCATTCTGAACTTCAGAACCAGCCGAAAGAACCAAGTTGACATTCGGTTAAAAGGACCATCTTCCATCCTAGTTTCCGGAGATAAGCTTGAACTGGAACTTGTTTTGGTTAACCTTCTTAGAAACTCTCTTGAGGCCCAAAAGACAGACTCGATACTCCCAATAGATATATCAATTTCCACTGAAAAAGGTCTAGCTTTAATCACGATCTCCGACCAAGCAAAGACCATGAGCCAAGAAGAAATTTGGAAAATGGAAAAACCGCTAAATTCTTCTAAAGCAAAAGGCTTAGGATTAGGACTTCCGATAGTAAAAAGTATTATTGAGGCCCATGGGGGTAAAATAACCTTCAAACCAAATATCCCAAAGGGACTGATTGTAGAAATCCAAATCCCATGCCTTGGAGAGGAAGAAAAGAATGAAGAAGCTGGTACAACCACTGATAAGAATTGTTGACGATGACGATGATCTTCGTAATGCGCTATCTTTTCTGCTTAAGGCTCAAGGTTGGAAAGTAGCGGCCTATTCTTCTGCAAAAGATTTTCTCGTGCAAGACGCCCCATCCGTTCCCGGCTGTTTAATTTTGGATATTCGGATGCCCGATATGACCGGCCTCGAACTTCAAAGAGAGATGAACGAAAGAGAGTATCGTCTTCCGATTATTTTTCTCTCCGCCCATGGCAGCATTGACACAGCAGTAAATACGCTGCATGCCGGTGCTGTGGATTTTTTAGAAAAGCCTGTTAGTGAAGAAAAACTTTTGAAGTCAATCGGCCGCGCTATCAAAATTGACAAATTAAAAAACGGGGCTTCTCTGGAACCAACGGAAATTAAAGAAAAACTCAGAACTCTTACACCAAGAGAAATTGAAATCGCCGACCTAATTGCCAAAGGTTTGCTGAACCGAGAAGTAGCTGAAATAACGGGGATCAGCATTCGTACCGTAGAAACTCACCGCGGCAGAATTTTTCATAAGCTTGGAATTAAGGACATCAGCGAACTTATTCAATTCGCTGATCTCCTTCCTGAAATCTAGACTGCTTATTCGTGTCTTACCGCTTCAATCGGGTCAAGCTTTGCTGCCCTTCTGGCTGGAAAATAACCGAAAAGAACCCCAATGAATGCGGCAAAACCAAATGCCAGTAAATTAATCGCCGGACTGAATACGAAGGGTACTTGCATATAGGAAGTCAATGCGATCGAAGCGACCAACGCAAGCACAGCCCCTATTAGTCCGCCTAAGCAAGCCAACATAATGGATTCAATCAAGAATTGCAGAAGCACTTCTCTTTCCATGGCGCCGATAGCTAATCGCACACCTATCTCGCGAGTACGCTCCGTTACGCTGACGAGCATAATATTCATAATCCCGATGCCGCCTACCAAAAGACTGACGGCAGCCACGGCACCAAGCAGCATCGTCATTACCTGACTAGTCTTGGAAATGGTTTCAATGAGCTCAGAGGTGTCTAACACGTTAAAGTTGTCTGCATCGCCCGCGGACAAAGAACGTCTTTCTCTTAGAAGCAGTCTTACGCCCTCTTTCACGCGTTCGATGTCGCTCTGAGGCTCAATTGCCACTGTTATCAACGGGACACGGATATTTCCGCTCAAACGTCTTTGGAAAGTATTTAAGGGAATGATGACAATATCGTCTTTATCCTGTCCGAATCCGCTTTGTCCTTTAGCATCCAACAGCCCGACTACCTGGCAAGAGAACCCTTTAATGCGAACAAGCTTTCCAAGAACGGATTGGTTGTCAAAGAGTTCTTTTTGCAATGTCTGACCAATTACGCACACAGCGCTTCCGGCTCGCACCTCAGCGGGTTCAAAAAATCTGCCCTCTTTCAAAGTCAGATTGTTCACATCAAAGTACGAATTGGTAGACCCTACGACGGTGGTCAGCCAGTTTTTCCCATTGGCAACGACAACGGTTGAATTACTTCTGGAAGGAGCGACCGCACGAATACCGGCAATTTGCTGTGAAATAGCTTCTGCATCTGCTTCTTTAAAAGACGGAGCTCCGATAGATTGTCCCGGGCCCATTCTTTGTCCCGGACGGATCATCAAAGTATCCGAGCCGAGAGATGCGATTTGATCGCGAACCTGCTGAGTTGCTCCATTACCGACCGTGACCATCGTAATAACGGCCGCCACGCCAATCACAATACCCAACACCGTCAGCATTGAGCGAAGAGGATTGCGGAAAATTTGTCTCAAAGCTAGTAATAAAGCGTTGCCAATCATGTGAACTCCTCCGCAGAATCGGAAGCCAAGCGTCCGTCACGAAAGTGAACTTTTCGTTTAGCGTACTCGGCCATGTCAGGCTCGTGAGTAACCAACGCAACGGTAATTTTCTCTTCTTCATTGAGTTGCTGAAGAAGTTCCATAATTTCTACACTTCGATGAGAATCCAAGCTTCCCGTCGGTTCGTCGGCCAAAAGTAGTTTTGGCCTTGTCACAATGGCTCGTGCGATTGCAACACGCTGCTGCTGACCTCCGGATAATTCAGCGGGCGTATGATCTTTCCACGGCGTCAATCCTACTTTTTCGAGAGCTTCCATAGCTCGCTCATGACGCACTTTTGCCGGTTCTCCGCGGTAGAGAAGAGGAAGTTCTACATTTTCCACGGCACTTGTGCGGGCGAGCAAATTGAATCCTTGGAACACAAATCCCAAGTATTTTCTTCTTAAAAGGGCGCGTTGGTCACGCGAGAAATGCTCTACGTGATAACCGTTGAATAGATACTGACCGCAAGTCGGAGTATCTAAAGCCCCAATGAGGTTCATGCAAGTTGATTTTCCCGAACCGCTCGGTCCCATGATAGCTACGAACTCACCGTCGTATATTTTTAAATTTACGTCTTGGAGGGCATTGAACGCAGTTTCTCCCGAACCGTAGCGTTTCCCTATACCTCTAAGCTCGACTAAAGGCGTTTCGTTTCGAGGCATCATGCACCTCTGCGTTGATCAATAATTATTTCCTGTCCGGGTTTCAAATCTCCCTCTAAAACTTGCGTGACCTTTCCGTCACTCACGCCGATGGTAAGAGGAAGTTCAGTAGGTTCTCCATTTTTAATCACATAGACTGTCGCCGGCTTGCTGGTGACGGAGGAACTGGAAACCGTTCCGGCCGTTTTCTGTTTTCTGTTGTGCATAGGAGGCCCGAACATGCTCATTGTCGGGGCTTTGTTTTCTGTCTTTGTGACCGGTTTAAACCTAAGGGCGGTATTCGGCACCAGCAGTCCGTCTTTAATAGCAACCGTTTGAATATTTGCAGTTGCAGTCATACCCGGTCTCAGCATCAAATCCGGATTTTTGACGGACAGATAGGTCACGTAGGTGACAACGTTATCCGTCTTAGTTGATCCGAAGGCAACCTTGGTAATATCTGCCGGGAACTTTTTGTCCGGATAGGCACTGACCGTGAAATAGGCCCTCTGCCCCGGTTTAACAACTCCCACGTCTGCTTCATCGACGTTTACTTGCAGTTCCAAGTCTTTCATGTCGGTTGCGATTGTCAGAAGTTCTACTGCCTGCAAACTAGCCGCAACGGCATAACCGTTCTCAACCTTTCTTGTGAGAACTATTCCGTCGATAGGAGATTTAATCTGTGTTTTGGAGAGATCCGACTGTGCTGACTTTAAGGCCTCTTCACTGTCAATAATTTTTGCCTCAGCACTCTGAACGGAGGCTTCAGCTCTCGCCACTATCGCAACCTGGCTGTCAATTTCGGTCTTACTCGGGCTCTTTCCGCCGGAAAGTCTTCTGACCTCATTTAAACGGGCAAGTTTTGCCTGTGCCTCTTTCAGAGTCGCTTTAGCCTCGGCTAAAGCGGCTTTTGACAACTCCAGGTTTGCTTTGGCGCGTTCTACGGACGCTTTGAGCTTAGTGTCATCCAGTTCAATCAAAACATCGCCTGCCTTAACCTGATCATTAACGTCTACGGCTACATTTCTAACAATACCTGACAGTTCACTGCCGATACTGACGGTTCTTACCGGCTGAATAGTCCCGTTGGCCGAAACCTCAACCGAAAGATTCCCTTTTTCTGCTTTCGCAGTTACGTAAGAGACTTTCGAGGATTTGGAATCTTGGTACCATGTCCAGCCCCCGTAGGCTCCTCCCGCAAGGACAGCCAAAATAAGCCAAGTAGACAGTCTTTTAAAGACCGGTTTTTTAACTGAATCTCCGAGAAGAGATGTTATATCTGTCTTATCATTTTTATTTTCTGACATCGTTTTCTTCCTTCTGGTTCAAAGAACTTTTCCATCCGCCGCCGAGTGCGTTATACAGGTCGATAAAAGACAAGGAGAGGTTAGCCTCCGTCTGAGCCAATTGCTCCTCGACAGTCAACAGTGTCCTTTGTGTAGTAAGAACAACCGTAAAATCCTGCAGCCCGGCCTGGTAATTCTGTCTTGCATTCGTTGCTGCACGTTTAGCGGATTCCACCGCTACCTGCAGAGACTTGATCCGCTGCTGGACCGCCCAGATGTCATTTAATGCATCTTCTATTTCCTGAATACCCGTGAGCAAAGCTGCTTCATACCTAGCGTTAGCCGCTTGGACCTGAGCATCTCGCTGCTCAACTTGTGCCCGGAGTGCGCCGGCATTAAAAATCGGTAAATTGATAGAACCCAAGATCGAAGAATTATGAGTGCCGGGGTCTCCCAACATTCCAACCGTCACGCCGGCCAAACCCAAACTTCCGTTAATGGTTAAGCTTGGGAATAAAGCGGACCTTGCCGATGTATGGCGAGCCATTGCGGCCATAACATCTGCCTCCGCCGCTCTAACATCCGGGCGATGTCTCAAAGTATCCGCCGGAATGCTTAGACTGAGATTATTAGGCGGCACCGGAATCTGCTTTACGGGAAGAATTCCGATGCTTTCCGGTTTTTGACTAGTCAGTTTTGCCAAAAGATTTCGGTTTCTTACGACATTGGCTTTATGAGAAGGAATACTGGCGCGAGTCTGCTCTAAAGAGGTACGAGCCTGATCAACGTCCGTAGAATCTACTAGACCTGAGCGGTATCTCCAATCGGCAATATCCAAAGCCTCTTTCTGAGTTTTTAGATTCTGCTCGGCCACGGAGACTTGCCTTTGGGCTAGACGAAGATTGACATAGGCTGCGGCAACTTGAGCGGCAATTGCTGTTTGAACATCTCCTAAAGAAGCATCCGCAGACATTAGATCGGCTTTACTCGCCAAATAATCTGCGTAGTTTCCGCCTGCATCGATAGTCCAGCTTCCGTTTACTCCGATTGAAAAGCTGTTAGCGCCTGTACGTTTGGAGTGACTGCGTCCGCCCGATCCGGTCCCGTTAACTTTAGGAACTAAATTTGATCCGCTTACCGTCAAGCCAGCCATGGCATATCTCAGATTAGCTTGAGCCTCTTTGACGGAGGTATTGGCCGACATCGCACGGGAAATCAAATCCGAAAGCTCTGCTTCTTCCCAAGAACTCCACCAATCGGCCGTATCTTGAGAAAGATGCGGATTTAATGCAGGAGCATTCCATTGGGAAGGAATGACAGATTTTTGCTCAGGGCTCATTTCGAAATCAGGAGTAGTCACACATCCTGTCAACAAAGCGGCTAAGCATGCGGCTGAAAGTAGATAAATCCTGGGCATCATAGGTTTCTTCTAATCTAATTCCTGAAATGATTTTCTCAACTAAATCCGAATCAGTAAGAAACCAAGTTTTTCACATTGAAAATAGTTGTTTCCTATGCAACGCATTTTTACTATTGAAAATCAAAGAAAAAATGCTTCTTATCCCAGGTTGAGAAAAGAAGCAGAGAGCAATTTTGACGTCAACTCCAACTGGCTAGCCGTTCTTATTGTTTAGAACGTCTAAGACCTTGTCAATCAAACCCGGATTAGATGCCACGGCAGAGAGCTCTTTAAGAGGATTTCCTCCGCTTGTACTGCAAATTACGCCCTTAGCTCCTTCGATAACAGGGACAACCGCTGATACATCCCAATAATTCAATTCATTGTCCAGCATGATATCGGCACCGCCGGTAGCTACGGCGAAATAACCGAAGCAATCGCCCCAGGTCCGATAAAGTTTTACTTGGTCAATAAGGTCTTGAATCACTTTGGTTCCGTGCTGCTCGGGAGTGGTCCAGTGGGAACTAGTGAGCAATGTGGCCTGGCTAAGGTCCGTGGTGTTTCTCACTTCGCAGGGAATTTCTTGATTATCGGACAAATGCAGAACCGTTTTTTTCCCGTCTCCGATAAGCCAAGCTCCGACTTGCGGATGAGAAATAACGCCGATCAAAGGTTTAAAACCATCTCCGTTGTCTTTTTCCAGTGCAATCAAAGTTCCGAACTGAAAAGCATTTGTGATGAAGTTCTTAGTTCCGTCAATAGGGTCCAGAATCCAGCGGTAATGAGGATAATCACCAACTGGTTCTTTAATTCCGAATTCTTCCCCGTAAATTCCATGATGCGGATACTCCTGTTCGAGCCACTCTCTCATCACCTTCTCTGCTCCGCGGTCTGCGGCAGTAACCGGTGTGTGGTCGCTCTTCTCTAACACCGCGATGCCGCATAAAAATCTCGGCAGAATTTCTTTATTAGCAAGGCTAATAAGCTGTCTGAAAGATGGTTCAAATTTCTGGAATTCTTCGGGAGAACAATCTCCGCAGTAGGTCTTTTTTTGCATTGCACTCGACTCCTATTGAGAGAGATTTAAAAAATTTTAAAAATACCTCTCGACAAACGTTGAGTCATGGTACACAATCCAAAGATAATTTTTAGCATTTTCATAAATATTAGGGAGTAATTATGCCCATCTTCTCAACCGAAAATCTTCGAACAGTTGCATTACTTGGTCATGGCGGCTCAGGCAAAACCACGTTGGCAGAAGGCATTCTTGCCAAGAGCGGAATGATCATTACATGCGGCTCTGTCGAAAGAGGAACGACAGTATGCGATTCTGACCCACTTGAAAAAGCCGTTCAGCACTCCTTGAGAGCAGCCTGCACACACTTCGAAGCCGATAAAGAAGATGGGACTGAAGTCCGCGTTCATATGATTGATACCCCGGGATACCCTGATTTCGTCGGCCAGGCTCTCGGCTCTCTCGATGCCGTCAAAACAGCAGCCATTGTTGTTGACGCCACAGCCGGCATCCAGCTCATGACACGCAGAATGATGGACTGGGCAAAAGAACGCAATCTCAACAGAATCCTTATCGTCAACAAAATTGATGCAGAACACGTCGATCTTCCGAAACTCATCGAAGAATTGAAGGAAGCCTTCGGTAATGAAGTTATGCCGATTAACCTTCCGGCTAACAACGGAGCACGCGTTATCGACTGCTTTGCTAAAGACCACGGCGAAGCGGATTTCCTCAGTGTTGAAGAAGTACACCGTCAATTCATCGAACAGGTTGTTGAAGTAGATGACGAGGCCATGGAAAAATATTTGGAAGAAGGCAATGCAGATCCTTCTACTCTTCACGGCCCATTGACTCAAGCACTTCGTGAAGGCCACATCATTCCAATCTGCTTCGTTTCCGGCAAGACAGGCGCCGGCGTTGACGATCTGATTAACGTTATGGTCCGCCATCTCCCGAACCCGGCTGAAAGTAACGATCCGTTGTTCACTGATGCTGAAGGCAACGACATCAAATTAATTCCTGATCCGGAACTTCCGTTGGTTGCTCATGTATTCAAAGTCGTTAACGACCCGTACATCGGCAAAGTCGGCGTATTCAGAATCCATCAGGGCACAATGCGCCGCGATGATTTGCTCTTCGTAGGCGACAACAAGAAAGCTATCAAAGTTTCTCACCCGATGATTCTTCAGGGTAAAGAAACTACAGAAGTCCGTGAACTGGTTCCGGGCGACATCGGCGTTATTTCTAAGATCGATGAATTGGTTTTCGACAGCGTCATTCATGCCTCCCATGATCATGACAACATCCGCATGAAACCGCTAAACTTCCCGAAACCGATGTATGGCTTGGCCATTGCCCCGGCACGCCGCGGCGACGAAGGCAGATTGTCTGACATTCTCAACAAGATGCTTTCCGAAGACCCAACATTGGAACTCGAGCACGATACTACTTTGAATGAAACCGTTCTTCGCGGCATTAGCGCACAGCACTTGAAGAGCGTTCTCGAAAGAATGGCCGCTCAGTTCAAACTCGAAGTCAACACACGCACACCTCGCATTCCATACCGTGAAACTATTGCACAAGGTGCGGAAGGCCACGCTCGTCATAAGAAACAAACCGGCGGTGCAGGTCAGTTCGGTGAAGTTTATCTGCGCATCGAACCGAAAGAAAGAGGAACAGGCTTTGAGTTCGTTGATGAAGTCAAAGGCGGCGCTATTCCTTATAACTTCATTCCAGCCGTTGAAAAGGGTGTTCGTGAAGCTTTAACTTCCGGCTATGTCGCCGGCTACCCGGTTCACGATGTCCGCGTTGTCGTCTATGACGGTAAGAGCCACCCGGTTGACTCCAAGGAAGTTGCTTTCGTTTCTGCAGGCCGCAAAGCTATGCTTGATGCCATTGCAAAAGCTAAACCGACTCTTCTTGAACCAATCGTCGATATTGAAATCGTTGCTCCCGACAGCGCCATCGGCGACATCACCGGTGACTTGGCAAGCAGACGCGGTCAGGTTACAGGCACAGCCAATATGGCAGGCGGCATGATGATTATTTCCGGCGTTGTTCCTTTGGCTGAGCTCGACGGCTATGCAGCACGTCTGAATGCCATCACTCAAGGCGCAGGCAGCTACTCCATGGAACTTTCCGGATACGCTCCGGTTCCTGTCCAGAAACAGATGGAACTGGCTGCAAACTTCCAACGTAAGGATGAAGACGACTAATCTTTGATTAGTTAACTGTCATTTTGAAGAAGAGCCGCAGACGATGCGGCTTTTCTTTTTGCTCAAAACATTCTGAGGTTTTCAATAGGAGTACTTTCAAAAAACTATAATGTTTCACCTTTGAGACTTAATCATTTTTTTTGAAATGCCAATTTACGCTTACAAGTGTTCTAACTGCGGATATACAAAAGACGCACTGCAAAAAATGTCTGACGCTCCGCTGACTCATTGTCCGCATTGCGGGAAAGAAACATTGGTCAAGCAGCTCTCTGCTCCCGGATTCGAACTGAAGGGCAAAGGTTGGTATGCGACTGATTTCAAGGGAGGCTCTTCAGCCGCTCTTCCCGCTTCACACGCAAACGAAAACAAATCCTCTGAAAGCAAGTAGTTAGTCCAAAGAAGTGCTCTCGCAAAATAACCTGAGCCGAATTTGGAACTTAACTATCAGTTAATTTAGAATATATCGGATTGACACTATAAAGACTCCTTAGTAGGGGTCTAATTTTTGCGGAGTACTTCATGCGCACAGAATATGCAGGCCTTATTGATGACAAGTTCATCGGTAAAACCGTAACCCTGTACGGTTGGGCCCATCGTCGCCGCGACCACGGCGGTGTTATCTTTATCGACCTTCGCGACAGAGAAGGTCTTGTTCAGGTGGTTTGTGATCCGGACCGTCCCGACGTGTTTGAAACGGCTGACAAAGTCCGTAATGAATATGTTATTGAAGTGAAAGGTCTTGTCAGACCGCGTCCTGAAGGCACTCGTAATGACAATCTGATTTCCGGCGGCGTTGAAGTGCTTGCTCAAGAAATGAAGATTTTGAATCCTTCAGCCACACCTCCGTTCCTTTTAGACGACGAAAACCTCTCCGAAACAACTCGTTTAACATACCGTGTTTTGGACTTGAGACGTCTTCCGATGCAGCGCAACATGAAGCTGCGCTACAAAGCAGCCATGGCTTTCCGCCGTCATTTGGACGAACTCGGATTCATCGACATCGAAACTCCGATGCTGACAAAGAGCACCCCGGAAGGTGCCCGCGACTACTTGGTCCCGTCTCGTGTTCACGACGGCCACTTCTATGCTTTGCCGCAGTCTCCTCAGCTCTTCAAGCAGATGCTGATGTGCGCAGGCTTTGACAGATACTATCAAATCGTCAAATGCTTCCGCGACGAAGACTTACGTGCCGACAGACAGCCTGAATTCACACAGGTTGATATCGAAACCAGCTTCCTTAACGAGCAGGAAATCCGCGACATTATGGAAAATTTGGTTCGTCACGTATTCAAAGAAACCATTAATGTTGACTTAGTTGATCCGTTCCCAATCATGGTTTATGCAGACGCCATGAACAAGTACGGTTCCGACAAACCTGACTTGAGAGTCAAGCTTCAGCTCACAGAGCTCACAGACTTGATGACAAATGTCGACTTCAAGGTATTCAAGTCCGCTACAGAATTGTCTGACGGCCGCGTCATGGCTTTGAGAGTTCCGCAAGGTGCTCAGATGCCGCGCAGCGAAATCGACTCCTACACAGACTTTGTCAAGATTTACGGAGCCAAAGGCTTGGCCTACATTAAGGTCAACGAAAAAGCCAAGGGCAGAGACGGTCTCCAGAGCCCGATCGTTAAGAACTTGAGCGATGAAGTTCTTACTGAGATTCTCAACAGAACCGGTGCTGAAGACGGCGACGTTATTTTCTTCGGTGCTGACCGTAAGAAGATCGTTTTTGACTCTCTCGGTGCACTGCGCCTCAAGATCGGTCACAGCGACTTCGGTAAATCTCACGGTTTGTTCGAAGAAGGCTGGAAACCTCTTTGGGTCATCGACTTCCCGATGTTCGAATTCGATGAAGAAGAAGATCGTTGGGTTGCTTGCCACCATCCGTTCACAAGCCCGAAAGACGGCCATGAAGACGAATTGGTTACCGATCCTGAACATTGCTTAGCCAAAGCATACGATATGGTTCTTAACGGCTGGGAAATTGGCGGCGGTTCTATCCGTATCCACAAAGCAGACGTCCAGAGCAAAGTCTTTAATGCATTGAAGATTGGTCCGGAAGAAGCCAGACAGAAGTTCGGCTTCCTGCTTGACGCTCTCCAGTTCGGTGCTCCTCCGCACGGCGGTATCGCTTTCGGTCTCGACCGTATCGTTACCATGATGACCGGTGCAGACTCCATCCGCGACGTCATCGCCTTCCCGAAGACACAGCGTGCACAGTGCTTGCTCACACAGGCTCCTTCTCCGGTTGATGAGAAGCAGCTCAGAGAACTTCACATTCGTCTTCGCAACGAACACAAGCATGACTAGTATCTGATTAGCTTCTGCACAAAACGCGGCCTCGGCCGCGTTTTTGTTTTAGCCTGAATTCCGGACCTCCTAGGTGATAAATCTAGGAGGTTCTTTAATTCCTATG
>NZ_CABSJB010000023.1:0-45971 GCF_902477955.1 uncultured Turicimonas sp.
TGGGATTGAGTCCGCTTAAGCCGGCGACCGCGATGGTCACACCTGCAATCGGGCTGGAAGAACGAGCCATGCCGCTGGTTAACTGCAACGGCGACATCATGAACGCTGCATTAAGGCCAACCTTTGAGGCAATGTCAGGAATCATCGGCGCAAAACTGAAGAAGGCAGCATTGCCTGAACCCATCACGAAGGCGGATCCCACAACAATAAGGAACATCACCGTAAATACCGCATAACCGCCTGCCTGCATACCTGAGACGGAGTTAATAATTTCCGAAATACCGCCGGACTTTGTTAAACCTGCAGCAAAGACTTCGGCACACACAATCAGGAATACAGTGGAAGTGAACACTTTGCCCATACCTTCAGCGAAAGTCTTCAAGGTACCGATAGATTCTTTCAAGTTCATTCTTCTTAATCCGTCGCAGAATAAGGAGATGAACGTAGAAACCAGCAAAGCTGTTACGACTTCCATTCTGATGCCTTTATAGACAAGCGGAGAGAAGACGAAGAGCAGAATAACCGGGATCAGCGGGAAAAAGGCATACCACAAAGGCGCGTTAATCGCTTTGGAATCTTCCTTGGTTAATTGCGGAACTTCAAAATCTTCTTTGGTCAAAATGCCTTTAGCCAAGTCTCGTTTGTCAAACCAGCGTTGGATGAAGAAGTGAGCGATTAGCATGGCAATAACAGCCGCCCAGCCAACGGACCATTGAACATTCAGGAAGAAATCCATGACGTGCATTTTGGTCAATTCGGCGGCCAAAAGATTGTTACCGCCCGAAGGACCGAAGCAGCAACATCCGCCCGCGAGAATGGTAGCCGCGGCAGATTGACGAGAAATGCCACCCATAACCATGACCGGATAAAGTGATACCATCAAAAGCAGTGCCAAGCCAGCTGCCGAAGGAATAAAAACATTCAGCACCAAGCTGAGTGCGAAACCTAAAACCATCACGATGTAAGGTGCCTTAATCATCTTTAGAGGTTTAACGCTAAGTCGAACCAAAGCACCTGAAGCACCGATTTTATCCATGTAATAGGTAAAGCCGGCAATAGCCATGATATTCATGCCGAGACCGGCAGTTCTGGTCTGAAGCAGATTAGTAAAGATCTGAATAACATCAAGACCGGCTAAATGCGTAGCTTTTTTACCGGTAATTAAAGGCTCCGGACTAATAACGGCAACCACGGCCAAAGTAACCAGACCGACAAACAAAAGCGCGCCGGGAGCGTAGTATTTTTTGAAAATCAGATACGCCGCCGCAAGAATTGAAACGATAACAATGCCAATACTTAGCATAGTTTTTTCCTTTCAGTTTGAGATTATCGAGGTTGTTTTTCTAATAAAGGTTCAGTGACACCGTCTACGCCGACCAAAGTCAAAGCAGTTAAGAAGGCAACCTGAGGACCTTGGAAAGCGCCTTCAGCATCCCACCATTCACTCAGAGAGTGGTTATTGGCTTCTACCCCGCCGGCTCCCAATGTTGTAGCAGGAAGACCATAGAAAAGAGGCACATTCTGGTCAGTTGCCGCTAAAGTGTATTTGTCCAAAGAAATGCCCAAGGACTCGAGAGTTCCGTAAGCAGCTTGAATGACTGAAGCATCATCTTTGTTTGCCCCGGCCGGTCTGTCCCCGATTTGTTCAATGATCAAGCGGACAGCGTTTTCTCCTTCAAGATTCCAGCGATTGTTTTCTTCATCACAGGCTTCTTGAATGGCTTTGAGGACTCTTTCAACAAAAGCTTCCAAGGACGGCTGGTCTACGCTTCTAATATCAAGCTCGGCTTCTGCACGCGCTGCGATGGCATTGACGCTTGTACCGCCTTTAATAACACCGAAGTTGAAAGTGCATTTCGGATCAGTCGGAACCTGAAGATCATCTACTTTGGTAATTGCACGAGCCAGCCCGTGGATGGAAGAGCCGACAATACCGAACTTGTGAAGGCTGTGACCGCCTAAACTTTCGAAAATTACGCGGAAACGTTTGCAGCCTACGCTTCCTCTGAGAATTCTGTGAACGTTTGCAGAGTCAATTGCAAGCATTCCGTCGTAATCGTTCTTTGCTTTAAAGAGCGCTTTGCATCCGCGCAAGTCTCCGTTGCCTTCCTCTCCTAAAGTTCCTACAAAAACAATATCTCCGACAGTCTTGATTCCTTGCTGAGTAATGGAGCGGGCAACCTGAAGCAAAGAAGCTAAACCGGCGGCATCATCGGAAATTCCGGGGGCAAAATATTTGGTGCCTTCTTGGGTGACTTTAATCGGCGTACCTTCTTTGAAGACGGTATCGATATGAGCACCGATTACCAATGTCGGTCCGTTTCCGGTCCCTTTAAGTCTTCCGATAACATTGCCGATTTCATCTTGATGCACGTCCGGTATGCCAGCGGCAGCCAGAAGCTGAGCAAAAACTTTAGCTCTTTCTTCCTCATGGAAAGGAGGTGCCGGAACTTCGGTCAGTTGAACCTGTTCGTTGATTCTTTGCTGATGCTGTTCTTCCGCTTGAGCAAGGCCTTTTTCGACCGCAGGACAAGCTCTTAACTTAGCGATTAGATCCTTAGTTTCTTGAGTACAAATAGGTTGATGTTCTTGTGACATTTCTGCTCCTCGAGGTGTATTTCTACGAATACATATTTGACGATTTAAGTAACCGAATTGATTACCTGAACTTAATTATTAATTAAGTACCGCCAAAACGTTATGAGGTACAACCAGAAGCCACTTTGAAACAATTAAAAATCAACAAGATAATGCTTAAGAATGAAGCTAACCTTCCAATTTAATTAGGGAAATTTCGGATGGAACGCCTAATCTCATGGAAAAACCGTTCCAGAGACCTGTCCCTCTGTTGACGTAAATTTGTTTCCCGTTTCTTTCATAAAGACCGAACACGAGCCCGTCATTGAAATAACCGACTAGGGGATACATAAAGAGAAGGTGACCGCCATGGGTATGACCTGACAATTGAAGCTCGAATCTTTCATTGCTCCGATAAGTCGTCTTAGGCTGATGAGTCATCAAAATTCGAACTGCTCCTGCCGGGGTTCCTTCGAATGTTCGCTGCAAATCCGGAGGGAGCATATTAAATCTCGAAGCTCCGAAATCAGTCGTACCGCCGATAACTAAAGGTGATCCATCTTTAACAAGCACTGCAGAATCATTTTCAAGCATATGGATTCCTAAGCCTCGAAGTGCGTCCATCCAAGCCTGATAACCGGAGTAGTACTCGTGGTTGCCGGGGACAGCATACGTTCCATATGCAGACTTCAATTCTTTTAAAACTTCCAAGTCCGGCAATTCTCGGCTGACTCTGCCGTCAACAAAATCTCCGGTAATTAAAACTAAATCCGGCTTTAAAGCATTAACCTTTCGGACAATTTCCGTCAGCCACTCTCGGCCCTGTACAGCTCCGATATGAAGATCGCTCAGTTGGACAATCTTCAAACCTTTCCATTGAGCAGGAAGGTTCTTAATTGTTATCGTCTGCTCTCGGACATCCGGAACTTTTATCGCCTGCCAACATCCGTAGGGACCGGCTAACAAAGCAATGCCCATCAAAGCAAATAAAAAAGAATTTTTATTAAATGAAAATGGGATAACTACGCCCCATTTCCTCAACAAAAACAATCCAATGGAAGCGATATCTTTCAGGATAAGAAGAAAAACCAGAACCACCAAGGCACCATACGCCGCTTCCATGACAATCATCATTTCTTTCGAAACAGAAGGAGTCAGCCACGTTCCGCCTCCCGCTGTATAGATGGGATACTTTAAGCCGGCAAGAACGATGACTAATCCCAGAAGAATTTTCCATCCGTAAGAAATCTTCAGAGGCAGCACTCCGCTGCAAACCGCATAAATAATTAGAAAGGCAGAAGGAACGAGAAGAAACATGTAATTTTTGTCCGCACGTTTGGTCAGAATCAGAATTATGAATATAACGATTTCCGGCTCAAAAAATCAAAATGTTTCAACTTAATAGTTTGAAACTGAATACAATAGAAATACTGATTCTCAGGAAAAGTTAATGGATATTAGAAAACTTCAAAGAATTATTGTGAATGCTTTGGAAGACGTAAAAGCTAAGGACATCCAAGTATTCAACACCACAAAACAAACCGCATTATTTGACCGCGTCATCATTGCCAGCGCTAACTCCAACCGTCAGGCACGAGCATTGGGCCACCACGTTTTCTGTGAAGTCAAGGAAAACGGCGGGGAAGCCGTAGCTATTGAAGGGTTAGAAACCGGAGAATGGGTTTTAGTTGACTGCGGCAATGTCATCGTTCACATTCTTCAGCCGGCTCTCAGAGCTTATTACAACCTTGAAGAGCTTTGGGGTGCACATCCGGTCAAGCTGAAAATGCTCGAAAAGCAGTCTGAAGATTCAGAAGAAGAATGAAAGTCCTTGTTATCGCCATCGGACAGAAACTTCCTGACTGGGCCAACACCGCCTGCGAAGACTATCTTCGCCGCTTTCCGAAAGATTGGAACGTAGAAGTCAAAGCCCTAAAAGCCGAAGATAGAAATACCAAAACAACGGAAAAAATCATGCAGGCCGAGGCAGAAAGAATTCGATCCGCTATTCCCAAGAACTCCGTTTTGGTTATTCTCGACGAACGAGGAGTCGATCTCACCAGCGTCAAACTGGCATCCAAGCTCAATAGCTGGAACGACCAGGGGAGAACGGTAGTATTCGTGATCGGCGGAGCCGACGGTCTGGACAAACATTTAAAGGCCGAGGGAGAGCTGATGCTTCGTTTATCTTCGCTTACCCTTCCCCATGCGATGGTTCGCGTTTTGATATTGGAACAGATCTACCGTTCTTGGTCTCTGCTGCACAACCATCCGTATCACCGAGCTTAAAGTGCATAATCCCGCTCAACTTTATCTTGCCTCAAAATCGCCGAGAAGAAGAGAACTTCTTTCTCAGTGGGGATTGAATTTTGAGGTGTTGCTGAATCCGACTGACGACGTGAGCGAGGAACCTTTAGCCAATGAAGAGCCAATTGACTACGTTACACGCGTCGCTGCAGAAAAAGCCCTTTCCGTCGACTCCTATATTCAAACGGCCGGAATGACTCGATTGCCCGTTCTCGCTTCCGACACAATCGTTGAACTAGACGGAGAAATCCTTCGAAAGCCGGTTGACAAAGCCGATGCTTTTAAAACTTTAAAGAAACTGAGCGGAAAAACTCACCGTGTCATTTCTTCTGTCGCCGTAATAGACAAAAACAGAAAACTTCTTCAGGATACTTCTATCTCTCAAGTGCAATTCCGGGAGCTTTCTGCAGACCAAATCCAAGAATATATTGCCACGGGGGAACCGATGGACAAAGCGGGTGCCTACGCCATTCAAGGAGGAGCTGCTAAGTTTGTCAAATCCTTCAACGGCAGTTATTCAGGAATTGTCGGCCTTCCAAAATTAGTCACTTTTTCTTTATTGCAAAATTGCGGCATTACACTTTTAGGTTAACTAGAATTCTTATTTAACCTAAAAAGAATGCCTCAAGAACCCTCTTCTATAAAACAACCAAAGAACTGTTGGGACATCTTTTGGTCCTTCACGTGCATGGCCATGCAAGCCTTCGGAGGATCAACTGCAATTGCACAGCAATTTTTAGTCGACCAAAAGCAATGGCTGACAATGCCGCGATTTCTGGAAATGCTAACGGTTTCGCAAGTTCTTCCCGGACCGAACATCATGATTCTTTCCGTCATGCTCGGAGACCGATACTTCGGATGGCGCGGTGCTTTGGCGGCATTCTTGGGCATGATTACCTTTCCGGCAACATTGATGCTGACCGTATTCGTCATTTACGAACAGTATGCCTCCAATCCCGTCGTTTCAGCAGCGCTGGCAGGAATGGCAGCCTCGGCCTCCGGTATGGTCATCGGTGCAGCCATTAAATTAGTACCGAACATCAAAAGCAACATCATCGGCAAACCCGTTTGGATTTTGCTTCTTGCCGTGACATTCATTTCAGTCGGACTGTTTAAGATGTCAATGATCAAAGTTTTGCCTCTCGTAGGGATTCCGGCCTTTTTCTGGGCCCTCTACCGCATCGTTCCAAAAGCCAACAAGGAGCTTAAAAAATGACTCCGACTCTCTTCTTGTTGATGTTCGGCAACTTTTTTCTGATTTCTATTTTTGCTATCGGCGGCTTCATGGCAAGCCTGCCGGGCATGTATTCTTTTTTAGTAGAAAGCAGCGGGCTGCTCACACCGGAACAATTTGCCGCAACAGTGGCTTTCGGTCAATCTCTTCCCGGCCCGAACGTTCTAATTGCCGCCGTTTTAGGATGGGCAGCCGCAGGCCCCTTAGGATGTCTTGCGACCTTCGCAGGCACCTGCGTTCCCTTCACCTTGATTGCTCTTTATGCGGGCCGTTTTGTCCGCAATCATGCCGACAGCAAAAATATCAAAGCCTATAAAGCCGGGCTTGCACCTGTTGCAATTGGTTTATTATTCGCTACGGGATATCTCCTACTTCAAGGCAATCTGGATAACTACAAACTTTTATTGTGGGCAGCGATCGTCACGATCATCGTATGGAAGACCAAATTTCCGCTAATTCTGCTAATTGCCGCCGGCGGTATCCTCGGTGTCTTAGGAATTTTTTAATTGAAAAACAGGATTTAGATATGGCACGCTATGTATTAACGATGCAGTCGCATGTAGCTTACGGTTTTGTGGGAAATACAGCTGCTGTTTTTCCATTACAGCTCATGGGATTTACTCCGATCGTCGTTAACACGGTTCAATTCTCCAACCATACAGGCCATCCGACTTTTCGCGGTGCCGTTTTCAGCAAAGAACATCTGCTTGACGTCATCCAAGGACTTAGAGAAAGAGAGCTGTTTCCTAAGATAGAAGGACTTCTTACAGGCTATTTAGGCGATGTTCAAACCGGAGAGATTATTTTAGATTTAGCCAAAGAAATAAAAACTTCTAATCCGAAAGCTCTTTGGTGCTGTGATCCGGTTCTCGGAGATACCGGCCCGGGCGTTTACGTAAGACCGGAAATTCAGGGATTTATGAAAGATGAACTGCTTCAAGGTATTGCCGATATCACAACCCCGAATCAGTTCGAACTGGAATTACTCAGCGGCAAAAAATTAACCAGCCGTGAAGATGCCGTGGCTACTGCAAGAAAGCTTTTCTGCTCTCACGGCTGTCGGACCGTTTTTGTGACCAGCCTTCGGACACCGGACGTTCCGGAAAATGAAATTGATACCCTAGCCGTCACAAAATATGAGGCCTGGATTGTCAAGACACCATTTATCAAGATGGCCGGAGAACAAGAAGGAACTACCGGAACCGTCACGGCCGTAGCAGGCCAAGGAGATGTGTTTACTTCGGTGGCTTTCGGTACTCTTTTGCGGGCAAATAATCTAAAAGAAGCTCTGGAACATGCCGTATCCACGCTTTACATGCTGGTGAAACTTACCCCGAAAGGATCTCTTGATTTGCCTCTTATTGAGGCCCAAAAAGAAATAACTGCTCCGAGCATTCACTTCGAGGCAGAAAAAATCAACATCTAATTCGCCAGATCAGAACAGGCCTCAATTGAGGCCTGCGTTTCAACTAGATTTTGTTGATTATGGCTGTTGCTGGACCGGTTCAATCACATCTTTTTCAAGCTGCCATTTACCGTTGTCCTGTACGCCTAACAACTCAACTTCAAAGATCAATGTTGCATTAGGAGGAATTACACCGCCGGCTCCTCTTTCGCCGTAAGCCCACTGTGCCGGGATAAAGAGGCGGCGAACTCCGCCGACTTTCATGCCTGCGACTCCGCGATCCCAACCTTGAATTACCATACCTGCGCCGAGCGGGAATTCGAATGGTTCGTTTCTGTCGAGGCTGGAGTCAAACTTAGTACCGTCTTCAAGCCATCCTGTGTAATGGACGCGAACTAAGTTACCGGGTTTAGCTTCAGCACCGGTACCTACTTTCACATCAACAATCTTGAGGTCTTGGAGATCTTGTGTGTCAATACCAAACATCGGAAATTACTCCTCTAACTAGATGGTTACATTGTGAACTTTTACGATTACCCGTGGTGAGACGATCTCTCAGAATGAGAAACATTCGAAATTAGACTTTGAATGGTAAAAAAGGAGAACATCATGTCCGTACGCTTTGATAATCTTGGACTTTCGGAAAATCTTCAGAAAACCGTCACTAAGAATGGATATTCGGAACCTACCCCGGTTCAGGCACAGGCCATTCCGATTATTCAACAAGGAAAAGATCTGCTCGCAGCAGCTCAAACAGGCACCGGGAAAACAGCGGCCTTCGTACTTCCTTTGCTTAATGAAATTGAAAAAGACCCGACGAATTATCAGCCGTGTTCTCCTCGAGTTTTGATTCTTACTCCGACCCGCGAATTAGCGGCTCAAGTTGCAGAAAACATTGAAATGCTCAAAGGCAACCTTCCGGTCAGAGTAGCCTTGGCCTACGGCGGTGTAGGCATCAATCCGCAAAAGAAGGCCTTAGCCAAAGGAACGGATTTTCTGGTTGCCACTCCGGGACGTTTACTCGATCTCATTGCCCAAAGAATGGCCAAGCTTTCTTCAACCCATACTCTTGTCCTGGACGAAGCTGACAGGATGCTGGACATGGGTTTTCTTCCTGACCTGAAACGCATCATGAAGTTTTTACCGGAAGATCGCCAGACCTTGTTGTTTTCAGCCACCTTCTCTCCTGAAATTAAAAAACTCAGCCTTCAGTTTCTTAATAATCCGGAAAGCGTTGAAGTTTCCAGAAACAAAACTGCCGACCTTGTCCGTCAAACTTTCTATAAGGTTCCAAAGACGGCCAAAGCAGATGTCATCCGTGATTTGATTGTCGATAATCAATGGAACCAAACACTAATCTTTACCAGAACAAAATACGGCGCCGACAAACTATGCAAGCAGCTCCTCAGAGACGGCTTTAAAGCAAAAGCCATTCACGGCGATAAAAGCCAGAACCATAGAAGCACTGCTTTAGAAGAATTCAAGAATGGCGAACTACCGATCCTCGTGGCTACGGATGTTGCCGCAAGAGGACTGGATATTGAAAAGCTGCCTCAGGTAGTGAACTACGAACTTCCCGAACAGGCAGAAGACTATGTTCACCGCATCGGTAGAGTCGGCAGAGCCGGCCTTGAAGGAGAAGCCTATTCTTTAGTCAGCAGTGAAGAGCTTCCTCGTTTCAAGGCAATTGAAAAATTCTTAAAGACCTCATTAAGAGCTACTGAGTTTCCCGGCCTTAATTACGATAACTATAAAGAAAGCTCCGGTTCGGGCTCTGAAGGACTTTCTCGGAAGAAAAGCAGTCCGCGGACCGGTAAATCAGCGCCAAGAAACGCCAAAAACCGAGACTCAGCCTCTAAAATGGACAAGATCAAGAACAAAAGTCCTCGCGGTTCAAGAAGAAGAGCCTCGGGCAAAACCTCCGAAACGAGAAAACAGAATGAAACAACCAGAATTAAATGAAGTGAAACGCTCTGCAGGATTTTCGCTTGAAGACGTCAACATTGAGGGCTTCTCCCCGATGCCGACTCCGGCGGAAATCAAAACCATGGCACCTTTAACTGAGGCGGCAGCAGCTAACGTGGCCAAAGGACGTACAGCTGTCAAGAATATTCTTGATGGTCAAGACGATCGCTTGATCGTTATCACAGGCCCATGTTCTATTCACGATCCTAAGGCTGCTTTAGATTACGCGGAGAGATTGCTTTCTATCTCGGACCATATTTCCGAGACCATTTTTCCCATCATGCGCGTTTATTTCGAAAAGCCAAGAACCGTTGCAGGTTGGAAAGGCTTCATCAACGATCCGCACATGGATAATTCCTTCAATATGGCTGAAGGAATGCTTGAGGCCCGCAAGCTTTTGCTTAAGATTAACGAGATGGGATTAGCAGTCGGAACCGAAGCGCTCGATCCTTTCAGTCCTCAGTATCTCGGTGAATTAATCAGCTGGTATGCGATCGGCGCGCGCACAACCGAAAGCCAAACCCATCGAGAAATGGCCAGCGGCTTGTCTGCACCGGTCGGATTCAAGAACGGCACCGATGGGTTGCTCGCAACTTCTATCAACGCTATCAAAGCAAGCCGCCACAGCCACTACTTCCTCGGAATTTACGAAAACGGCCAAAGCTCCATTATCAAAACTAAAGGAAATGCTTACAGCCACTTAGTGCTGCGCGGTGGCGGCGGAAGACCGAACTTTGATACCGTCAGCATCATGCTTGCGGAAAAAGAGCTGGAAAAAGCCGGTTTGGAAAAACGCATAATTGTTGACTGCTCACACGGCAACAGCATGAAAAACCCGGCCCTTCAGCCTTTTGTTCTAAAAGACTGCATCACCCAGATTGTGAATGGAAATACTTCAATTTGCGGTGTAATGCTTGAGAGCAATATTCATGAAGGCAATCAACCGATTCCGGAAGATCTTTCTCAGCTTAAATACGGTGTTTCCGTTACAGATGCCTGCATCGACTGGGAAACAACGGAGCATGCTTTACGCCAAGCACACAGAAAATTATTGGACAAAAAATTAAATGATTAGAAGAATTCTGATACTGGCATCCTCTTTAGCCGTTCTGTTTTTAGCCGCATGTTCGACAACCGGCGACTCCTATCGTCAAGCGTTCATCCCCCATGTGGATCGAGCAGGCCTCGATCCCCTCATTGACTCTCCGGTAAGAACGCAAACGGAATGCAAGGGAGTGGAATTATTTTCAGCCGGTGAAAAGCTTGCGGGCTTTAAATTCGAATGTCCTGACCTTGACGTAGAAGCGACTCTCAATGAACTCAGAGATGCCGGATGGCGTATTGAAAAAATGAATATTGGAAAACAAGTAGTCGAATCCAATGAAAGCGGCACACCATTGAGCATCCAAATTAGAAAGGTATATTAATGACACTTCGGGCAGAAGATAAACTCAGTCTTGTTCGCACATACATGGAAGAAAAAGGGCTTGATGCTCTGATTGTTCCTACCGCCGACCCGCATCTTTCCGAATATTTAGATAAACATTACGCCTCTCGTGAATGGTTAACAGGATTCACAGGCTCAACCGGAGACGCGATCGTCACTAAAAAAGAAGCGGCTCTTTTTACTGACTCCAGATATTGGATTCAGGCAGAAAGACAACTCGCAGACACGGGAATTTCTCTTATCAAAGCCCAAGGGAGGTTGATATCAGAGGAAAGCGCATGGCTGAGAAAAAACTTATCTTCTGACTCTTCCGTCGGAGTCCCCGCGGCCTTTATTAGTGCAGCAGATGCCGACATTTTGGAAAAAGAACTGCAGAAATCCGGCATCAAGTTAGTTCTTCTAGAAGAGGATCCCTTTGATGTTGTCTGGAAAGAAGATAGGCCGGAGGTCTCTTTCAGCCCGATTTTTGAACACAAAATTAGTCCCAGAAGCGTCAAAGACAAAATTGGGATATTAAAGCCTCTTGTTGAGAAGGAAGGTGCACAAAAGCTCTTGCTCACCAGTCTGGAAGACATTGCGTGGCTGACAAATCTGAGAGGCAATGATCTGCCGGAAACTCCTGTTTTCTATTCATTCGGAATGTATGACGTAGAAAACGGTTTGGCAATTTTTGTCAATGAAAAGAGCATCTCCGTCCCTCTGGCGGTCAACCTCGTTCTGAAGAACGTTAATTTTAGGCCGTATGAAGAGTTTTCTGATTATTTGAGCTCTTTGGATAAAGAAGAAAAAGTTCTTTATTCGCCATCCACCACTAACGCATTAATTGCAAAGAAACTTCAAAAATTTTCTTCTCCTATCGAGGGAGAAGATATTGTGGAACTTTTAAGGGCCAGAAAAACTCCTCAAGAGGTCAAGCTTATCGATGAAGCCATGCTGAAAGACGGGGTTGCTCTCGCAAAATTTTTCTGTTGGCTTGATAAAAATAAAGACAGCGGAGAATTAACGGAAGAATCGTGCGCCGAAAAACTTCTGGAATTCCGAAAAGAGCAGACCGGCTTTCTTTGTTCCAGCTTCAAGACTATTTGTGCCTTCGGACCAAATGCAGCGCTCCCGCATTACCAACCGGATCACGACAAGCCGGTAAAAATACAAGGCAGCGGATTTTTGTTGATTGATTCGGGGGCTCAGTATCCTGAGGGAACAACGGACATTACCCGAACAGTTCCGATAGGCGAAGCATCCGAACAGATGAAGGCTGATTACACGGCAGTCTTAAAAGGACATATCAACCTTGCCAAGTTAATCTTTCCGGAAAACATTTCATCACAAATCTTAGATACAGCAGCAAGGGCACCAATTTGGGAAGATTTAGCCGACTATGGGCATGGAACCGGCCACGGCGTTGGCTTCTTTTTGAATGTCCATGAAGGGCCTCAGCGAATTAGCTATCCTCGCGTTTCAAACGGGGTTAATTCATTAGTAACCTATAGAACTCAAATGAAAAAGGGCATGATTACCAGCAATGAGCCCGGTTTGTATCGTGAAGGAAAATGGGGAATTAGGATCGAAAACTTAACAGTCGCTATTCCTGTGGGGGATAGCGAGTTCGGAAGCTTCTTAGGTTTTCGTACTCTTAGTCTCTGTCCGATCGATTTGACACTTGTTAACTCAAAATTGTTCCAAGCCGATGAAATTAACTGGCTAAACGCTTACCATAGCGCCGTGTGGAAAAAACTTTCTCCACTACTTATTGATGATATTGAAACACAGGAGTGGTTAAAAGCCAAGACCTCCCCTGTGTGTTAGGAGGTTATATGGTTAGCAGAACGAAAGTCTGGCTTGAGTCCCGATGGAGGGGGACCCTAATTGCGGTCATTATTGGTGCAGCTGCACTTTATGTTTCCGAGAAGTATGGTGGCCCTGCCGTTTTGTTCGCGCTTCTGTTTGGAATGGCCTTTCATTTTCTTTCTGAAGAAAAGAGAACGTTAGGCGGCATCCATTTCTGCGCCACTACGGTTTTAAGAATCGGCGTGGCTCTGCTTGGTGCAAAAATTTCTGCAGAGCAACTTAGTCTTTTATCTCCCGCATTACTTGTAGTTATTGTCGGAGGTGTTTTCTGCACCGTTATTTTCGGTGTAATAATCAACAAATTCTTCAAGTGGCCTACTGCTGAGGCAGCATTGGCTGGTGCATCCACTGCAATTTGCGGTGCATCTGCCGCTATTGCTTTGGCTGCAACACTTAACAAGAGTCAGCTTCGCGAACAAGCATTGTTGGCAATCGTCGTTGTTGTTACCGCATTGTCAACATTAGCGATGATTATTTATCCAAGCATTTGCACTATGCTTGGATACAATAATGTTGATGCCGGTATTTTCCTCGGAGGCACCATTCATGACGTCGCTCAGGTAGTCGGTGCCGGTGCCATGATTGGTCCGGATTGTTTGGAAATTGCCAGCATGACCAAGATGCTAAGAGTTGCGATGATTATTCCAATGCTCATCATCTTCATGTTTCTTTTTGCTTCTAAGAAACACAGAGAAGCTGAAGAAGCCGCTAAGCCTTGGTACAAGAACATTCCTTCGTTCTTGATCTGGTTCATTGTTTTAGCCGGATTAAACGTCGGAGGCGCTATTCCAACCGAAGTTTCCAATGCAATGGGTGAAATCTCCAGATTGTTCATTTTGATTTCTATCGGCGCTCTTGGTCTTAAGACTTCTTTAGGTAAGTTAAAAGAAGTTGGTTGGACACCGATTATTCTTATGACTCTTGACACTTTCTTCTTGTTGTTCTGGGTCATTATCGGTATCGCTATTATTAAATAATCCAGTTTTGCGCTGCGATGAATCCTCCTTCGGGAGGATTTTTTTGTGCCTTGGAGCTTTATTCCCGATCCTCTTCGCCGGTAAGGAAAACCGACAAAAAATTGAAGTTATGATAATATTTAGGCTTATTAAACCTAAATATTTAATAGATACCTCCCTTACGTAATTTTTTCATTTTCATAACAACAATATAAGGCGTCAGTATGAATCCTTCCTTACAGAATATGAATCTTGCCTTAGCTGTCATTGCTTTCAGGGCATTGGCTCGGCTAAATGAAATAGAATTTAAAAGCCTCAGCAGCAATCTCACGAACTTCTTCTCGGCCATTAAAGAAAAGCTTCCTGATTACGAAGTTCAAATTTCCAAAGCTACTTTCTTGCTTGGCAAAATGCCTTTAAAGGAGCAAGAGGATATTTTGGAACTTGTTCATAGTGTGTCCGGCACTTCAGAATCATCATTTTCCCCAGCCAAAAGCGCCTGGAGTGTCTTGAAATACACATCTTTGTTCAACAAACTATTTTCCTATTTACAAAGACCTGTTGCCGACTCTATCTCGCTTTGTTTGTCACCTTTAAATCTGAAGGTTCCGGATGAGCAAGAATTCCTTTGTTTCGGAGATATCGGACTGACTACCGCTTTTGCCCTGGCTTTGAGAGGCAAACAAGTTGATTATGTGCCCTTCTCCGCTTCTTACCAATTATCCTCAGAATTTCTCGACTTAATCGTGAGTGCTGAAAACACAAAAGGAAAGATTAAGCGGAATATCGCCGTGAACCAAGAGGGTTCGACATTTTCGACAAACGGGAAAACCTATGCCGGAGCGTTTGTTTTTCCTAATCCCGATGCAGCCGGTTTCAATATTGAACCCTTTATGAGAGCTATTTCCGCCCCTCTGGTTTTCTTGATTCCTGCTCCGTTACTTTGGATGAGAACAACAGAGGACAGAAAGCTTCGGAAAGACTTGATCGGAGGAAATAATCTAAAAGCAGTCATCATGCTTCCGCCGAATTCAGTTAGCGACTCGGGATGTGATTTCGCACTCTTGATCTTGAACACGCCGAGTACAGAAAACGAAGTTTGGTTCATTGATAAATCAAATCAGAAGACTTTTCTCACCAGAAAACGAACATTGCACGATTCCTTAGAAAGTTTTGATCTGCTTGAGAGATCACAAAATTCGGGTTCTGCCAGTCGAGAAGAGCTAATTCAGAATGACTTTAATTTGAATCCTAAGCGTTACACCTCAAAAAGCAACGATTTGTTTTCTAAGGTTAAGCCCGAAAATCTCATGCGTCTAAGCGAGATTGTAGAACTCATTAGGGCTCAAGAAATTCCCGCAGATGATGATAATTGGACAATGACCGTAAAAGAAGTTCTGCCCAAAGATATCGATGAAATCGGTCTTATTGAAATGCCACAAAAAACCCTGTTCGTTGCCAAGAAAGGAGAAAAGAGAGCATGGCAAGCTACCCTCGAAGAAGAAGACGTTATCCTTTGCATCAAGAGCGGAAACTGGAAATGCGGGTTATGGACATATCCGGATAAGGGCTGCACAGCTAGTTCCTGCTTTGTTATTTTCCGAGTAAAAGATGAATTTAAAAAGCTTTTACCTCCTTTCTACCTGATGCGACTTCTTCGGTCTTCAGCTCTTCAAGAAAGGTTCAATAGCTTGAGCATCGGCACTCGCGCCCCTCTTTTGAAGATGGAAGATCTTCGCCAGATAGCATTCCCTTTACCAAGTGAAGATGAGATTAAACAGGAAAAAGAAAAATTCGAGCAGCAGATAAAACTTCTAAAAGAGATTCATCGGAAGACTAAAGAGATTCAAGAACTAAATATGGATATTTAATTTATTATCGGTGCGGCTGACCTCCGCACCTTTTTTCTGCCCACAAATCTCCTTCAGCTCATCAGCTTCCTCTAATTAACCAATAGAAAATATCAACTTCAAAAATCAACGAGTTTCATTTTTCTGTTTGGGTAAACACCGAAAATTCATTATTTTTCACGTTTGTTTTTCATAACCTTCCCGCACATCGTGAGTGCGTGGGATATTATTGAATCTCGTTAATTTATTTTCAATTTGCAACCGCGGATCTCTAGAAGGAATGAGACTTTCAAATGCGTTATCCTTGGCAATCAAAACCTTCAATCCAAAACAATCATGAATAAATTTTTCCGTTGTGGCATTTTTGGAGCAGTTCTCCTCTCTATGGTTTTGAGCGGGTGTCAAGAAGAGAAAAAAACAGCACCCAAAGCCAAACCAATTCCTGTTCATACTTTAGCTGCAGTACCATCAAATCAACCTTATTGGGTCGAAGTTTTTGGTCAAACCGAAGGCAATGAAGCCGTGTTGGTTTATCCTCAGGTAACCGGTCCTATCTTGGAAAGAGTCTATCGTGAAGGACAGGCCGTCAAAAAAGGAGAGCCCTTATTCATTATTGATCCGGCTCCCTTCGAAGCTGTTTATGAAAGTGCGGCAGCCGCTGCACAGCAAGCTCAGGCGAATTTAAAACAAGCCCAAAGAGAAGCAAAAAGATATACGGAACTTCACAAAGTCAAAGCCGTAAGCAGCAAAGAATACACAGACGCAGTTTCCTCTTATGAAGTAAGCAAGGCGAATTTACAAGCTGCTCTGGCAAAAGAAAAAGAAGCAAAAATCACGCTTGGATATACAACGGTCAAGGCTCCTGTTGACGGAGTTGCCGGTCGCTCCTTAGTTAATCCCGGAACTTTAGTGCAGGCCAATTCCACGCAGTTAACGGATATTACTCAAGAAGACGTTTTGAAGGCCAGATTCTCGTTAAGCGACAGCCAACTCCATGGTTACGAAATCAATGAAAATTCGCCGGTTTTTGTTTTTAATGACAAATTAAAAGAGCCCGTCGAGGGAAAAATCAACTTTACGTCTGTCCAGGTTGATCCAAAAACCGGAACCCGTTCTTTAAGTGCAGAAATTCCTTCTGTCGGAGGACTGCTCCCCGGTCAATACGTCACAGTACGTCTTACTCTAGGCATGCAGAACGGCGTTTTCCTTATCCCACAGAAAGCTATTCGTCAGTTGTCTGACGGAACCTATTCCGTTTACCTGTTAAAAGACAATAAAGCCAGAGCTACTCCGATCACAGTCGGCAAATGGTCAGGAAAAGACTGGATTGTGACGGGCGGTCTTAAAGCCGGAGACGAAGTCATCATTGACAATATCCAGAGGCTCAAAGACAAAGCGGCCGTAAATAAGGTGTCTGACAATAACGCTTCCGGGAAGAAATAATTATGCTTTCACAATTTTGCATCCGCCGGCCAATTTTTGCCTCGGTAATGTCAATCATTATTGTGATTGCAGGTCTTTTGGCCGGCCGATTTCTGCCTGTAGGACAATATCCGGAAATTACGCCTCCGGTTGTATTCGTCTCCGCCACCTATGAAGGAGCAGACGCCGCGACATTAGCAAAAACCGTGGCAGCCCCGATTGAAGATCAACTATCCGGCGTAGAAGGTCTTCTGTATTACGAAACATCTCTTCGCTCCAACGGTACTGTCCGTATTACCTGTACTTTTGAAGTCGGAACCGATCCTAATGATGCGATGCTGGAAATCAATAACCGCGTCCGATCTGCGGAAAGACGGCTTCCTGAGACGGTTCGTCAAGGCGGCGTCAACGTTAGAAAGAGAAGTGAAGAAACTCTCATGATTGTGCCCTTCTACTCTCCCAACGGAGAACTGAAGAACATTCAACTGGCAGACTTTGTCAATCTAAACGTTATTGACGACCTTAAGCGAGTTCCGGGCGTCGGCGACGTAGACGTTTTCGGAAACTCTCAGAGCGCCATGAGAATTTGGCTCGACCCAAAGAAAATGGGGCAGCTCGGCATTACCGCAATGGACGTTCATAACGCCATTGACCAACAAAACATGCAATATGCGGCAGGTAAAGTCGGTGCCGCACCTAATGAAGATGACCAACAGCTCGTTTATACCATTCGAACCAAAGGGCAGCTTCTAACACCGGAAGAGTTCGGCAACATCACTTTGGTTTCAAAGGGTGCAGAAGGTATTCTGAGAATTAAGGACATTGCCAGAGTAGAAGTCGGCAACCGCAGTTATGAAGCCTACAACCGCCTGAATGACTATCCAAGCATTACCGTTGCCGTCTATCTTCAGCCCGGTGCTAACGCCCTGCAAACTGCTGAAGATGTCAAGGCAAAGCTTAAGGAGCTTTCACAAAGCTTTCCGGAAAATATTGCTTATACCATTACCGATGACAATTCTCTCTTCGTGGAAGCGGCTCTGAGCGAAGTTCTTCAAACTTTATTTGAAGCTGCTTTACTCGTCCTTTTTGTCGTCTATATCTTCCTGCAGAGTTGGCGCGCCACAATCATTCCGATGCTTGCCGTGCCGGTTTCCTTAATCGGAACTTTAGCGGGGCTTTGGGCATTAGGCTTCAGCATTAATACGCTGACATTGTTTGCGATGACGCTGGCTATCGGTATTGTTGTGGATGACGCCATTGTGGTGCTGGAAAACGTTGAACGTTTAATGGTCACGGAACATCTCAGCCCTTTGGAAGCCAGTAAGAAGGCGATGAAAGAAGTCGGCAGTGCTCTTGTTGCCATCGTTTTGGTCTTGAGTACGGTATTTACGCCGGTTGCTTTCTTAGGAGGCATTGCAGGTGAACTTTACAGACAATTCGCCGTAACAATCGGCGTTTCGGTTGTTTTATCCGGATTCGTTGCTCTGACCCTTACTCCGGCTTTATGCGCCATTCTGCTCAAGCGTAAAGACAGGCCGCTGAAGATATTTGATTATTTCAACCAAGGGTTTAATGCCTTTAGAAGTTTCTTTGTTTCGGGAGTTGCTTTTTTCCTTCGCAATAAATGGCTTGCAGCACTTTCCTTGCTTATTGCGATTTGGGGTTCTTGGGAGTTTCTGCAGATTGTTCCGACCTCTTTTGTTCCAAAGGAAGACCAAGGAATGGCACGCCTTGCGATCCAGCTTCCTGAGGGAGCTTCATTAAACCGTACCGGTGTCACGGTCGATGAAATTTCTAAAGATATACGCAAAATTGAAGGAGTACATCAGGTCACGGTTCTGGTTGCCAATGACACAATTGCAAACGATACTAAGTCGAATGCCGCTACATTTTTAGTCCAGTTAGAGCCTTGGGAAGAAAGAAGCATTACTTCCAATGAAGTCATCAAGAAACTTCAAAATCTCATCAACAAGCGATCAGACTCAACCGGTCAAGCCGTTAATCCTGCCCCTATCCGAGGATTAGGACGAGCCGGTGGTTTGGATTTTTATATTCAGTCCAGAGAAAGCGACGATCCTTTGGCTCTTCAACAAGTCTCTCAAGACTTCAGAGATGCTCTAGTTAAGGAAGATTCCGTCAGCAGCGCCCGCTCCATGGTATCAGCGGATGCTCCGCAGTTATTCCTAACAGTTGATGAAGCCAAGGCTCTGGCCATGAATATTCCGATTAAAGATGTCTATAACACTCTGGCTTACTTTATGGGCGGTAAATATGTTAATGACTTCACAAGAATCGGTAAGATTTACCGTGTCTATATCCAAGCTGATGCAAAATTCAGAATGACTCCTGAAGCTCTCGGGGAACTCTACGTACGTTCTTCGACCGGACAAATGGTTCCTCTCTCGGCACTAACAAAGGTAGAAAGAACCTCAGGACCAGAATCTCTGAAAAGAGTCAACGGGTTCTTAGCAGGCTCAATGAACGTACAGTCCGAGCAAGGCTACAGTACCGGCGACCTCATTACCGCGGTGGAAGCGCACAGTGCCAACTTGCCAAGCGGCTACCATCTTGAGTGGGTTGGTCAAGCATTCCATGAGAAGCGCATCGGCAGCTCTTCGGCCAGTGCTTTTGCTTTCGGCATGATCATTGTGTTCCTTATCTTGGCAGCACAGTTTGAACGGTGGTCGCTCCCGATTGCCGTGGTTATGGCCGTTCCCTATTCCATTCTCGGTGCTCTTATTGCCACTTACTTCAGAGGATTCAACAACGATATCTATTTCCAAATCGGATTGTTGGTATTGGTAGGTTTGACAGCAAAGAATGCAATTTTGATTGTTGAGTTCGCCTCTCAACTGATGCATGAAGGCAAATCTGTCCGAGAGGCTGCTTTAGAAGCTGCCAAACTGCGTCTCAGACCAATCGTGATGACTTCCATGGCGTTTATTCTCGGCGTCATCCCTCTGGCTACCGCCACCGGAGCCGGGGCCGCAGCGAGACAATCCATGGGTACAGGCGTGCTTGGCGGAATGTTAGCAGCTACCTTCATCACCACGTTCTTTATTCCCGTGTTCTTTACTTGGTTTGTTTCCAAGAAACAAAAGAAAGTCCAAGAGAATTAGAGAGAAACACGCTGCTGAGGAGAAATTCCAAAGCAGCGTTTTTTTCAGGACAGCGCTCTGTAACGAATTCTCTCCTTTTGTTGGAAACCGTAATAACCTATGTCCCATAGCCCGAAAAAGGTCTTTGGTAACGTTATTTACACTCTCAAAATCTATCTTGACCCTCAGGTTTTTACTTTTAAGGAGACCTGAATGCAATTACGTACACTTATTGCAACCGGCTTGCTCGGCCTTGGCTTTGTTCTCGGTAATGCGCAAGCTGAGGGAGTCGAAACGGCAGCTTTCAACGGGAGCGGCCCAGTCGATAAGACAGTTCAAGATGTTGGCGTCAGAGGCGTTCCTTTCGAACTCGTCGAACTAGACGGCAACTTGATTGAAGCTGTCGGAGGCGAAGACTATATATTCCAAGATTCGACCGGTAAGATCATTGTTCACGTTCCGGAAGAACTGATGGTCGGACAAGTTATTTCCCAAAACACTCCGGTTAAAGTTCAAGGCGAAGTCCATCAAGATGTCGTCCAGCCAAAATCCGTGGACGTTTTTGATATTGAACCGCTTCAATAGCAGAAATTGAAGTATCCTAAATACTCCATGAGAGTTGAGAAGAGGAGCCTTCGGCTCCTCTTTTGGATCAATTAAATCTTATTTTATGTATTGATTTTCCCACTTGTCCATTGTTCCGTCAGCCTTGACCTTCTTCATCCAGTCATTGACTGCTTCTTCAAGTTTCGGATAGCCTTGTTTCATCAAAACGCCGAAATGATTTTCCGTAAACGGCTTATCAACTAAAGGAGCTGCCAGCTTAGGATTGTCTTTGACATAACGGCGAGCTTCCATCGTTTCGGTAATCATGACGTCAGCTTTACCTTCACCGACTAAGCCCGGAATCTCAGCATTATGTTCATGCATTGTGAGCTGAGCTTTCGGAGTGGATTCTTTAGCAAACTTTTCGTTTGTTCCGCCTGGGTTGTACATGACTCTAACTTCAGGCTTGTTGACATCAGCGAGAGACTTAAACTGTCCTTCTTTGCCTTTAGTGACAAGAATAGTTTTGCCGAATGTGAGATAGCCGTCAGACATGGTCATCACTTTCTTGCGTGCGTCGGTAACAGTAATACCGCTGATGCCCACGTCAAACTTATCGTCCATTGTGTCTTGCTGAAGAGTCTTCCACTTCGTCGGAACGTACTCGAGCTTAACACCTAAATATTTAGCCAGAGATTCCGCCATTTCAGCGTCGAAACCTTCATATTTGCCGGTTTCTTTATTGAGGTAGCTCATTGGCTTGTAATCGCCGGTAGAGCCGACTTTAAGAACTCCGCTTTCTTTAATCTGAGCTAAAGAGCGAGCGGAGACATCCATTGAAACGGTGGAAACAGCCATAGCCACTGCGGCCAAGGCCAATGGGAAGATAATTTTTTTCATGATGGTTGAGGTAAAAAAGTTATACCTCTTAAATATATTGCGAAAAATTGCCCACTAGAAAAAAACTAAAAAAGGTTTTCCCTAACTCAATGCATCAATATCCGTTTTGTAGTCCTCTGACCACCCCATACGATCCAGAACCTTTTTAAATTCATCATCTAGCGGCGCTTGGACAGTCAGCAAAGCCGCACCGGGAAGCTGGATTTTCAATAAGGCACAATGTAAAAGCATTCTGGATATTCCAAAATAATCATACAGTGCTCTATTGAGACTTCCTTTACCGTATGTCGCATCACCGATTACCGGATGAGCAAGCCATTTCAGATGACGACGAATCTGGTGCTGTCGTCCCGTTTCCAACCAGAGCCGGATAAGCGACAGTCTGGTTTTGTCATATTTTCCTAATGGAACCGGCACCTCACCGACCGCAATTGTTTTGAAGTGACTGACAGCTGCCTGCGGTTCCGTTTTTTGAGTTCTTAAATACGGGTCAACCGGCGGACGGAGAGCATGATCGATAGTACCTTCTAGAGGAGAAAATCCCCTTGCAACCACGCAATAGAATTTCTCGATACTGGCATTTGCATTAAAGAAAGCGACATCTTCCGGAGTAAAGACAAAAATGATTGCTCCGGAGGTACCCCTGTCAAGCCTAGTCAAAGGCCAAACCTTTCGTCCGAGTTGATCCCGTACAGTCTGTAAAAGAAACTCTGTATCGCCGTTGGCAATTTCCGTTTTGTGCACGAGCATTTTCGGAGGCTTATTCACCACAGCAAATCTTTCGTTCTGATACAGAATCTCCACAGACATCTATCGGGCCTTTCGGTTATTTTTTAGCAATATCGTTTAAGAAAATTGATCTCGTTATTTTCGCAAAACTTTCCTTATTAAATGGTTTCTCACAAACTTTGCTCTTAACCTCTTCAATAATCGTTTTGTATTCCGCAAAAGAAGGAACCTTGTGACCCACGGCGATACCGTGATCCTGCAAAAACCGCCGGCTCGGACCGTCCAATGGAAAATAAACATCAGGGCATACCCAATACATGCCAATCGTCAAATTGAACTTAATTCCATACTGAGTCGTCGTCAGGCGATCAAACATTGAGCCGACATCTTGGCTGTTATCAAGCAACGCAAGGAAAAAATTCCAAAGATTTTGAATGTCCTCAGCAGTTTTCCCGTCCTTAAATGAAAAGAACATTGAGTTTTCATTGCTTAATGGAGGAATTCCATGAAAATTTTGAGGTGTCGGTTCCTTTACATCAAAGAACTCTTTGAAAGCCTGAGCAACTAAGGATTTCTTGGCATCAGAAATGTGGCGGTTCATAACGCCAAGAAAAGTGAACGGATCAATGTCCGTAACCTTTACACCTTCAGGATTATGCAAATAAGTTGTTTCTTCAGGAAGTATCTCAAAAAGAAAAGCTACCAAGGCTCTTCTGTCTGATGCATATTTCTTTATGCCATTGCAAACTGCAGGATAAAAGTTAACCCAACTAAAATCTTCTTTCATAACCAGCTCCAAAAGTTCCAATCAGGCTACTACGTTGACTTCTTGATCTTTCGGATATCGGCAATTTTGGGAAGACCAAAGCGCTAAAGTGTTTCGGGCAGTTAATTAACAAGCATCTTCGGACAAAAATAAAGCCTCCAAAGTCATTTTCCAATGGAGGCTGAGAGAATTAAACGACAAGCGAACTTACTTAAACAAGTCGCCTAGTTTGTCGAAAAATCCTTTTTTCTCAGGTGCGTGATGGCTTCTCTTACTTTTATGGAGAGTTGCCTCAAAGTTCTTCAAAATTTCTTTTTGTTCATCAGTCAAGTTAACCGGTGTTTCAACGGCTGTATGAACATAAAGGTCACCGAAATTGCTGGTACGCAAGCTCTTAATACCCTTTCCTCTCAGACGGAAAATCTTACCGGACTGAGTTCCTTCAGGAATCTTCAAGGTTAGCTTACCGTTCAATGTCGGAACTTCAAGTTCGCCGCCAAGAGCGGCCTGAGCAAAGCTCAACGGCATTTCAAGGTGCAAGTCGGCACCGTCTCTATCAAATATGTCGTGCTGTTTAACAGAAACTACAACATACAAGTCTCCGTTGGAGCCGCCGTTTTCACCGGGATACCCGCGGCCTGCAAGACGAATCTTCTGGCCGTCGTCAATACCTGCAGGAATTTGAACCTGAATCTTCTTCCTTTCTTCCTTCCAACCTGTCCCATGGCATTTCGGACACGGTTTATCGATGACAGTGCCTTTTCCATGACAGGTAGGACAAGTCTGTTCGACTTGGAAGAAACCTGCGCCTACTCTTACGCTGCCTGCGCCATGACAAGTCGGACATTGTTTAGGTTTAGTGCCCTTCTTAGCGCCGGTGCCATCGCATTCTTCACATTTTGTCAAGGTAGGAACGAGAATTTCCGTTTCATAACCTTCGGCTGCTTGTTCCAGTGTGATTTCGATTTCATACTGTAAATCTTCACCGCGGCGCATATTTCGGTTTCCGCCGCGAGATCTTGCCTGACCACCGAAGAAGTCGGCAAAGATATCGTTAATGTTGTCAAAGCCCGCAGAAGAGAAGCCTCCGAATCCGCCTTCAAATCCGCCGAAGCCGCCTTGACCGCCTCCGAATGCGGAATGACCGTAGCGATCATATGCAGCACGTTTCTGAGGATCGCTCAAAACCTCGTAAGCTTCACCGACCTGTTTGAATTTTTCTTCAGCTGCTTTATCTCCGTGATTGCGATCCGGATGGTATTTCATCGCCAGACGGCGATAATTCTTTTTGATTTCTTCTTGGGTAGCGGTTCTTTCTACACCCAGAACTTCGTAATAATCGAGTTCAGCTTCTGCCATTGAATAATCTCTTTATACAAGCGAAATTTGAATAGTTTAGTGTAGTCAATAGGGCCGCTCCCTTGCAGGAGCGACCCTAATTTTTATTATCTAAATGATAACGCTATCGTGATCAACTTTTCTGATTAGACTTCTTTGAAATCAGCGTCAACTACGTCGTCATCTTTCTTCTGCTGCTGTGCACCGCCTTGTTGCTGCTGTGCACCAGGCTGAGCCTGCTGAGCGTTCAGTTTTTCACCGATCTTCTGAGCGGCAGTGTTTAAAGCTTCAGTACGTTTAACGATAAGGTCTTTGTCTTCACCTCTTGCGGCTTCTTCAAGTTCCTTGATAGCAGCTTCGCAAGCAGCTCTGTCAGAAGCTTCAACCTTTTCGCCAAGGTCAGCAAGAGTCTTCTGAACCTGGTGAATTGCAGCATCAGCATTGTTACGTGCAGTTGCCAATTCAACACGGCGGCGGTCTTCAGCCTTATTAGCTTCAGCGTCGGCAACCATTCTTTCAACATCTTCTTCAGTCAAGCCGGAACTTGCCTTAATAGTGATCTTGTTTTCCTTGCCGGTAGCTTTATCCTTAGCGGAAACGTGAAGAATACCGTTTGCGTCGATATCAAAGGTAACTTCAATCTGAGGCAAACCACGCGGAGCCGGAGCAATACCTTCGAGGTTGAATTCACCAAGAAGCTTGTTATCTGCAGCCATTTCACGTTCGCCCTGGTAAACCTTAATAGTAACGGCAGGCTGGTTGTCTTCAGCTGTAGAGAATGTCTGGCTGTGCTTTGTAGGAATTGTTGTGTTGCGCTTGATCATCGGAGTCATAACACCACCAAGTGTTTCGATACCGAGAGTAAGCGGTGTCACGTCTAACAACAATACGTCATTGCGGTCGCCGGAAAGAACAGCACCCTGAATTGCAGCACCGATAGCAACGGCTTCATCCGGGTTAACGTCCTTACGAGGATCTTTTTCGAAGAACTTCTTAACGGCTTCCTGAACAGCAGGCATACGTGTCTGACCACCAACCAAAATAACGTCGGAAATGTCTTGGACTGTTGCACCGGCATCCTTAAGAGCCTTCTTGCAAGGTTCAATAGTTCTTTGGATCAAATCTTCGACCAAGCTTTCGAGCTTAGAACGTGTAAGTTTGATGTTCAAATGTTTCGGACCTGTTGCATCAGCTGTGATGTAAGGAAGGTTGATTTCAGTTTCCTGACGGCTGGACAATTCAATCTTGGCCTTTTCAGCAGCGTCTTTCAAACGTTGGAGAGCCAAAATATCCTTGCTCAAGTCAATGCCTGTATCTTTCTTGAATTCGCCGATTACATAATCAACGATTCTCTGGTCAAAGTCTTCACCGCCGAGGAATGTATCGCCGTTGGTAGACAAAACTTCGAATTGTTTTTCACCGTCAACATCGGCCAAGTCAATAATGGAGATATCGAATGTACCGCCGCCGAGGTCATATACAGCGATCTTGCGGTCACCCTTGCCGCCTTTATCCATACCGAAAGCCAAAGCAGCAGCTGTCGGTTCGTTAATGATACGGCGAACATCCAAACCAGCGATCTTACCGGCGTCTTTTGTAGCTTGACGCTGGGAGTCATTGAAGTAAGCAGGAACTGTAATAACGGCTTCCGTAACCTTTTCACCAAGATAATCTTCGGCAGTTTGTTTCATCTTGCGAAGAATTTCAGCAGAAACCTGCTGCGGAGCAAGATCCTTGTCGCCAAGAACCTGAACCCAAGCGTCACCGTTAGGAGCCTTGATAATCTTATAAGGCATCAAGCTGATATCTTTTTGAACTTCTTTGTCGTCGTAGCGGCGGCCGATCAAACGTTTAATAGCAAACAATGTGTTTGCCGGATTTGTAACAGCTTGGCGTTTAGCAGGAGCGCCGACTAAAACTTCACCGTTTTCCAAATAAGCAACGATGGAAGGTGTTGTACGAGCGCCTTCGCTATTTTCGATAACACGGACCTTTTCACCTTCAACGACAGCAACAGCCGAGTTGGTTGTGCCAAGGTCAATACCAATAATTTTTGCCATTCTATTTTCCTCACATTGGGGCTTTCAACCCCGTTCTATTTTCAATATTGAGACGATTCTTAAAAAAACAAGTCCTTTATTGAGCGACCGCCACCATTGCGGGTCTTAGTACCCTATCGGCAATTTTCCAGCCTCTTTGGAACACCTGGGCAACGCAGCCCGGTTGGACTGCAGGATCTTTCACCATTGTTATTGCCTGCATGGTATTGGGATCAAATTTGAGACCAACCGGATTCTCTTCTTTCATCCCGTTATTTTCCAAGGCACTTTTCAGTTGCCGATAAGTCATTTCCAGACCTTCTTTCAAAGGTCCTTGTTCGTTAGCACAGGCTTCCAAGGCTTTTTCCATGCTGTCGACAACCGGGAGCATAGCTTCTGCAAATTTTTCAATACTAAATTTGCGGGCTTTAGCTACGTCTTCTGCGGCGCGGCGGCGGACGTTATCTGCCTCAGCAACGGCACGAACATATAAATCGTAATTCTCAGCTGCTTTGGCCTCAGCAGCTGCCAACTCTTTAGCGGGATCGAGTTCGGGGAGTTCCGGCACTTCGGGTGCTTGGTCCTGCACTGCTTGTTCAGCGGCGCCTGGAGCTTCCTTTCCTTCCATGGTCTGTTTATTTTGATCGAATCTATTTTCTTGCATTCACCACTCCGTAAATTAAGGAGGCAAGACGAAAAATAAAGTATCTCGTCTCTATAAGGTTGCATATGGTGACAACGCCATATTTTTCAACCTTGCATGAATACACTTTAAACCACTTAGATGGAAACCCTTAAACGACCCACCCGAATTAAGCCATCCTTTGCTTTCGAGGATCTGCGTTTTGAAAACATTTGTTTCCAAAGTATAAAAACGCTTAAGAATCAATAAGTAAAGCTACCATTTGGCTCTCTTTCCGAGAAGCATGGAAAAGACGGGCAAGCCTGCGAGAAGATATCAATTCACAGATTTTTACTGTGTTTTGCTGAAGAAAAATTCTTTTTGCTCTGAGCAGTCCGTCGGTGAGGTCCTTCAAAATATTCATCAGAAACCTATTTGTGCCAGCCCAGATTTGCCATGGCAGCACAGCCGGGGAAAGTTGAATTTGAAGGTGTTAAACCTCTCCTAATTTTCTTTCCTACACTGACTCGTAAAATCCAGAGACTTGTCGTAAGTTGTTGACTTCACATCCAACAGGCCCAACAAAGAAGAGTAAAGGTTATCGTGGCTTGCTTCTTTGTCCAAGACCTTTCTAAAACAGGCTGTATCGAGTTTAAGTCTCTCTTCCAAGCTATTCGAAAGCCAAAGAATCATTGGAACTTCTTTTTGAACGCTCGGTGCCATAAATTCAGGAGCACCATGCAGATAGAGATTGTTCTCTCCCAGGCTTTCTCCATGGTCGCTCACATAGAGAAGGCCGGTGTCCATTCCTTTCATTCCTTTAAGCCAATCAATTACGCCGGCCAAGAAGTGGTCTGTGTATAAAACCGAATTGTCATACGCATTAATAATGGACTGACGAGAACACTTTTGAAGCTGCTCATCCTCACAGACCGGCGTGTACTTTTCGAAAGTCTTGGGGTAGCGTTTGGAATAAGCAGGTCCGTGATTTCCCAACTGATGCATAAAGATAACGGTATCCTCGCCCGACTTTAATATTTTGCTGACGTCTAATCCGGCAAGGAGGGCTTCATCAAAGCATCTTCCGCCTCTGCAAAGTGAAGCTACTGATTTCTTGTCAATAGACAGTTCCGTGACTCCGTCACTGACGCCTTTGCTCCCTGATTGGTTATCTACCCAATAGATGTTCATTCCGGCTCTTTTGAGCACAGGAAGAAGACTTTCCTCCCGCAAAATCCTATCTCTGTCGTAATTTCGTCTTCCAACGCGGCTGAACATACACGGTAAAGAGACATCCGTACTGGTTCCGCAAGATATCGTCTTCTTAAAGGCATAAACATTTCTAGCCTTCAGTTCAGGTGTGGTTTGTCTCTCATATCCGGCCAAGCCCCAATTAGCCAACCGAACAGTTTCTCCTACAACAACTACAAAAAGCATGCCTTTTTTGCCATTATGAGTTTTGCCTAACGAAGGCTGAGGGTCAATAACTTCTCTTTCACGGGGCGCTGAAGGTGAAGACTCTTTAACCAGGGCTTTGTAGGTAGAACTAAGCACGTTGGCAGGAGCTATGAGGTTACGGGTGACAGGTTCCGTACGAATAAGAGAGGATATTCCTTGAAAATTAGCATAGAGCATCATCAGTCCGACGATGAGAGCTAATGATATCTGTCCAAGCCAATTTAACCACGACTGACGCTTAACCTTGATAAACAAGAAAGCAAACAATCCGGGCAAAGTCAGAAAGATAATTTCTGCTACAGAAGAGAAAGAAATAAGTTCCGAAGCTTCTGCCGTATCGGTGGCAAAGGCATTATTCATCATCTCCGTATTGATGATGGTTCCAAATTCATAATTAAAGTAGAGAGCTCCGGAAGCGAGCAGAGAGAACAGAAGTATCCCAGCCTTCATGATCCATCGGAAATATAAAATTCTTACTCCGATAAACATAATGCACAGAAGAACAACAGCCAATGCAAAGATTAGCGTCAGATCTTGAAAGGAAAAATGCAAAGCTGAAAATACTTTAGAAAAAAACGGTAAGTTCAGAAAGAATGTCAAATAAACCGCAGCAGCTAACGCAAAAGTTCCGGCGCTTAAAACCACGATTGGCTTTTTAATAAAAACTCGAGGCTGGAAAAATAAAAAATATAAAAATGAGCATATCGACCAATCAAAAAACATGGTCGCTAAGGTATGAGAAATGAAGTGTGCTCCCTGAGCTTGTCTGCCTACGCCCAAGATCAAACCTAACGTAACTACTGCGCCTAAGATCAAACCGCACGCAAGGCTTCTTCCAGTGGCCCCAACCGGAGACTTCGAGAATTTCAAACTGAGGAAAGCGAAAAATAGAGCAAACAATGCAAATCCGCTCGAAGCGTGTCCGGCCGGAAAACATCTGCCTGCCCCTTCGGGGTTTCCTCCGAATATTTCCAAGGACCACGGGCATGGGGAAGAAGACAATGCCTTTGCTCCTACCACTGATAAGGCGCAAGTCACAATGGCAACGATGACATAGGAAAACTGCTTGCGGTAAGGCTTCAGACTTTTTCCAAGTGAGAGGTAGGAACACAAGAGCAAGACTAGTGAGCCGACGCCGGCGATTACCGGAAAGATTTTGCCCCCTTTATGCAAAATGGTACGGAACAACAAAACATTGGATTCTCCGTACCACTTCCCGGCGCCCTCGTAAAAAGGAAATGCAAAAAATTGGTCGATCGGACCAAACCTAAATAATGCGATAAAAATATAAATCCACGCCGGAACCAACAGCATCCAAACAATAGGATTACTCTCAGATGCTGCAGGTGTTTCAGAGATCCTTTGAGGATCTTTCACAAGCCTTGGTAAACTTTTCACGGATTATTCACTTTTGAAACTATCGTCATCTCTAGTATGAACCGAGCCTCTGTTATGCTAAGTCATAGAAACGTGAAATAAGAGTGAAATCTATGCCCAGAATACTCATTGTGGAAGACAACGAAGACGTCAGAAGGAACATTGTCGAGTTTCTTGAACTTAAGAAATTTAAGACCGACAACACTGATGATGGCCTTAAGGCATTAGGTCTCACGTTGGTAAACTCTTATGATCTCATCCTCCTTGATGTCATGATTCCCGGTCTTGATGGCATTAGCGTATGTGAACAGCTGAAAAAACGAATGGATTCGACTCCTATCATTTTTTTAAGTGCTAAAGACACGGTAGAAGACAGAATTAACGGACTGACCGTGGGCGCCGATGATTACATCGTTAAGCCCTTTTCTCTTTCAGAACTTCTTCTCAGAATCAATGCTGTGCTCAGGCGAACCAAGAAAGAACTTTCTCCATTCTTAACGATAGGCCCTTTGAAACTGAATGCAGAAACCAAACAGGTCTTCAGGGACGATAAAGAAATTCGCGTAAATCCAACAGGTTTTAAAATTCTTCAGTTTCTAATGTCTAAAAGTCCTAACATTGTCTCTAGAGAAGAACTCGAAAAAGAGATTTGGGGTTTCAACAGAGTCGCGAGCGATGCACTTCGTGCACAAATCCATCTGCTGCGGCAACTAGTGGACAAACCTTTTGAAAAACAGCTAATTCACACGCGCCAAGGGTTTGGCTGGTCAATCAAAGCTGAAGAAAAAGACGCCGGAGAAATTAAATGAGAAAAGAGTGGTCTTTAAAGAAGCTCATAGCTATCAGTATTAGCCTGACCATCATCTGCATTGCCTTGATTTACACGGGTCTAATCTACATGACGATTCACTCGGCCGAGAACCAACTCATGGGGTCGGCTATGAGCAGCACGCTCAACGGCATCATGACCTACGATATTTCTCAAGGCCAACATCCTCGTCTTGACCAGTTCTCCCGTCTTTATATTGAAGATGACCCGGTCCGCCCGATTCCAGAAGCTTTCAAAGATCTACCTTTAGGATATGTTGAGGTAGTAAAGGGCGAAGATCTTCATGTCTACACCATGCTTTACGACGGTAAGCGCGTCGTTCTTACCCGCAATCAAGAACTCTTTGAATCGTGGGAAATTAAAGTATTCATCGGAATTCTGGTATTTTTTGCAGCGCTAGTCTGCTTCAGTTTCTTCTTTGCTCACTGGCTTTCCAAGAGACTGCTGAAGCCTTTGGATCGTTTAACTCTAAAAGCAGCGGAAGCAGACAAGGCGCTTCAGAACGGGCAAATTTATTCAACAGATCTTTTCAAAGAAAAAAGTTGGTCTGACAATGAAATCGGGCGCCTGGCCAAGACGCTTAACGATTTGACCTCCAAGATCCGCAATCTTGCCGTCAAAGAGAAAATCTTTTCAGGCGAAGTTAGCCATGAAATCAGAACTCCTTTGACCGTCATCAATACAAGCTTAGAGTTGTTGGAAACGGACCCCGACACCTCTCCGTCTCAAAGAAAATTCGTCAACAGAGCCCTGAAGGCTTCCCAAAGAATTAAAGAGTTGACTGAGGTCTTTCTGAATCTCTCACGCGGTACCCGCAACGAAGATACGCATCAGGTGACGGTCAGCGAGTTTTTCCAAGATCATCAGCAAGAATTGCAGACAAAGTTTGCCGCTAAAGGACTGGACTTTAATGTGAAGATTCTTTCCAACTCAAAAGATACCTACAACGAAGTCTTAGTCGGTGCAACTTTTGACAATCTTCTCAACAACGCCTTGAAATTTACCGATAAAGGCGGAGTCACCATTTCCATTAATGCAGACTCCGTCATCATTCAAGATACAGGATGCGGCATCAAGGAAGAATACAGAGAAAAGATCTTTGACAGCGGATATCAAGCCAATCCGGATGACAAGTTAGGCGGATTCGGACTAGGCCTGGCAATTGCCAGGAGAGCCGCCGACTATTTAGGATGGACTATTAAGTTAAAAGAGTCGGGAGAAGAAGGAAGTACGTTTGTTATATCCTTCAATAAGAAATAGACTTTCATTGAAACTCGCCGTCCAGTAAGAAGCCGGAATTAGAACTGCTCTGCCCAGCCGTTTAAATGTTTACCGAGGAAATCGCTGAATAAATCGAGCCAATAATCTTGGGCGTTGAGGCACGGGATGTAATTAAATTCTTTGCCGCCCGCGTCCAAGAAGGCTTTTCTTGCTTCCCCTTCGATTTCCTCATGAGTTTCCAAACAGTCGGTAATAAAGCTCGGGCAAACGATATCAATACGTTCCGTTCCCTTCTTTGCAAGTTCTACCAACGTTGGTTCAGTGTAAGGCTGCAGCCATACATCTTTGCCGAATCGGGACTGATAAGTCCGAATCCACTGGTCGGGCCCTAAATTCAATCTATTTGCGATTAAGTCGGATTCGACGACTGTCTGATCTTGGTAAGGATCGCCTTTGTTCACATAGCTTTGGGGCATACCGTGAAAGCTGAGGATCAATTTGCCTTTTTCGCCGAGAGGAGAGTGTTTTTCCCAAAAATCTGAAATACTTTTAGCCAAAGCTTCAATGTAAGTATCTTCGTTGTGAAAGTCTCGAACCATACGAATTTCCGGCTGACTTCTCATGGTCTTAAGCACGTCACACAGCGCATCCATCACAGAACCGGTGGTAGTGGCTGAATATTGCGGATTCAGCGGAACCAACAGAATTTTTTGGAGGCCTTTCTCAAGATGAAGATTTCTAACCACATTAGCGATTGAGGGATCTCCGTATCTCATGGCATAAGTACAAAAGAGACCCGGGAATTTCTTACCGAGCCGCTGGCTCATTCCTCCAACGAGCTTTTCGGTTTCAACAACCAGAGGTGAGCCCTCCGGTGTCCATATAGTCTCATATCGTTTGGCTGATTGCGGCGATCTAATCGGAAGAATGATGAGATTGAGGATAATTTTCCACAAAATCGGATTGACCTCAATAACACGCGGATCGCCCAGAAACTCTTTTAGGAATTGTTTGACCGCCTTCGGAGTAGGTTCTTTGGGAGAGCCCAAGTTAACAAAAACTACAGCTGTACGGTCGTATGACATATTTTTCCTATTTATTTAGCTCGAAGCCTTTAATGACTCGGCGTGCTTACGGTGCATATACCCAATCAAAATAGCGACAATCAAGGACATCCAAAACTTTCCGAGAACCTGGCCGGCAATAAACTGAACGGAACCAAAAGCCAAAGAAAGGAAAATTGCGCTGTCCACAATAGAACCAATTAACCCGCTCACCATGACAGCCCAAGCAGGCCAACGCTTACGCATAGGCGTGTAAACGATCAGGTCCGCCAATTCCGAGAAGAAAAACGCCATCACGGAGGCAATCACAAGAGACGGCTCAGAAAAGAAAGCCGACAGTGCTGCGCCAATGAGAATTGCGTACAAAGACCACTTAACACCGAGCTTGGATTGGAGACCGTCTCTTAAAACCAAAGCAATACCTGCCATCAAGACACCACTCGGCGCCTCAATCCCAGGCCACACAGGAATTAAACAAGGACCGTCCGGCGTGCACACCGTCCCTACATTCATTACCACCCAGTTCATTGCCGGAATGGTCAAAATAAAAAGGACGAAGTAAAGCAGTCCTACCTGATAATTTTTATCTGCTCGCAATGGCATCAACGATCTCCTAACCGGAATCACAAACCGGGGAAGTTAATTAGTGAAAAGAGGTACAAAATTCCCAGGTGCGTTTCGGCAGATAGCCGAGGCTTCCCGGGAACGGTCCTAATGGATAGCCGCAATGGCCGCCATCTTGCGTATATTCTAAAGTGACTTGCTTGGAAACTTCGCTTTCCATTGGTAAAGATTTTTTTCCGACGATAGGATCATTGAGAGCATTCATCGCCAAGACAGGTACACGAATACCTTTAAGCACACGGCTTGAGGAACATTTTGTCCAGTAATCATCGGCATTTTTATAACCGAACATCGGTGCCGTAACGAAGTCATCAAAATCATGAAGATTCTTTATTGACTTAATTTTCTCCGGGTCCAAAGTTCCCGGGAAAGCCAATGCTTTCTTCAGGGCTTTGTCTTTCATGGTATTAATGAAATTCATGTCGTAGACTCGGCTGAATCCTTTGGAAATAACCTTGCTGCTTTCCATCAAATCCATCGGACAACAAACGGCAACTGCTGCATCGACATATTTTGTCGCTTCCTCCCCGAGTGTCCCAAGCCAAAACAGCAGATTGTTTGCCCCTAATGAAACTCCCATCGAATAGATTTTTGAGAAGGGGAACATGGAGCGGACTTTTTTAAATATCCAAGAAAGTTCCGGGACATCGGCTGCACAGTAAGCTCTTAGTTTTTTGTTATCGATTCCGCCGCATCCTCTGTAATGAATGACGAGGCCACGGATTCTATTTTCTGCACAAAAAGCCATCAATGCCTCTGCATAATGACTTTTGGAAGAGCCCTCCAAACCGTGGAAGTGAACCATAACAGGACTGTTCGGATTGAGCCTATCCGTTTCACTCCAATCCACCGCTATTACATCATCGTCAGGCGTCGCCCAGATTTCTCGGCGATATTGGACTTTAGGTCTAGGGAAGAACTCAGCAGGCACAATTGTCTGAAGATTTCCACCTGGCAACCATGCTGGAGAAACGTAACCTGAGTCACTAACTGGCATTTTTGAACTGTTTAACTTAAGAAGAACGTGAAATTTTACCGCTCGAGGACCGGATTCCTTCACCTTAGTTTGCAAAAACAGGTACAGCCTAAAGAGAAGAGGCTAAAAATCAATGTCTAGAGCTTCCTCCCTGGACCTAATTAAGGAAGATTTTCCAACCGGGCGAGCACCGCCGAAGATCTATACATTGCCGAATGTTTTTCTAACAACTCATAAATAGGTTCTCGTACTATTGAAATAGCATTGCAACTCCTTAATCACTTGTTTTTATTGTTTTATTTTAAAAAATAAACAATTTTCAATCCATTTTCACTATTAAAATTAACACTTTTCAATCCAAATCACCCCTCTAAAAATGACACTTTTCAATCCAAAAAAAAGAAAGTGCCGAAAGTTAACCAACGATCGGCACGCTTTTCAATTAAAGATTATTAAATGTCGGAAGGAAACACATAGTCCCAAGTTTCTTTGACTAAAGCAATCTCTTGAGCAAACTCTTCTCTCTCAACTCGTACAGGAATCGAGTCGGGTGCATTTAATCGGAACTCGTGTTGGAACTTTCTATATCTACGATAGGCATCGCCAATTTCCAAACCTCTACCTTCCGGGAGAAGTCCGGCTTCTTCCATCATGCTGAGAAGTTTGATGTTCCCGAAGTTATTCATCAGTTCCGGATGTTCACTTGCATGGGCTAAAACAAGGTACTGAACCATGAATTCAATATCTACCATCCCACCTTGATCATGTTTAACGTCAAACAGAGAGGTCGTATTCGGGTGCCCGTCCCGCATGCGTTGACGCATCTTCAACACTTCTTCGGCTGTTTCTTTCGGATCTCTTTGCTTGGCTAAAATTTCTTTTCTAAATTGTTCGAACTCTCGACCGATATCCACATCGCCGGCAGAAAAACGTCCGCGTGTTAACGCTTGATGCTCCCAGAGCCAAGCGCCGGTACCGTCCTCGTTTCGCTCATATTTTTCATAAGCATCCAAAGAGGAAACCAACATTCCGGATTCTCCGTTAGGCCGCAAGCGCATATCGATATCAAACAGCACCCCGGAACTAGTAGTAACCGTCAACCAATTCATCAGACGGCGAGCAAAGCGGATATAAATTTTTTCCGCGTCCGGATGATCATCGTCATAAAGGAAAATCAAATCCAAATCGCTGGCATAGCCGAGTTCTTTTCCGCCTAATTTCCCATAGGCCACAATTCCGAATTTCGGAATTTCCCGGAAAATTCCCGGAACCGTTTTCCAAGCTTCTTCGATGGCAATTTCTAAGGTTGAATCTGCAAGTGCCGAGAGATGATCTGCCAGTCTTTCGACAGAGAAACGTCCCTCTAAGTCTGCAATAAGCAGTCTGAACAAACGGGCGTGATGGCACTCGCGCAGAAGGTTCATGCGGGTCTCCTGATCATTCTCGTCAACCTGAGCCAGCCGATCTCTCGTGCGATCCATGTAGCCCGTTGTATCCACAGGCGTGTAGTCATCAACGTAGGTAATGCGTTCGTCCAAAAGCTCATCTAACAAAATAGGATGCCGAATCAGGTAATCAGTCGCCCATTTGCTGGTACCAAGCACCTTGCCTACCTTCAGCATGGCTTGCGGATATTGAGACAGCAAAGAAACGTAGGTTGAGCGGCCGGCAATAGCACCGAACAAATTAAAGAACCGTTCAATCAACTCCTCTTTTGAAATCTTATTTTTATTCGGAGCAATAAAATCATCAATGTTGCTGATGACCTTCTTAGCGAGCTTTATTAAACGTTCCTTTGCACTCGGGTTAATCATCCGGAAGGTGCGTAGCCTTGTCAGCCCGAGCAAGGCAGAAGCGACCTCATCCGGTTTAACGAAACCTTTCATCTGCAGCAGTTCAACCAATGCAGGGCGAGAAGCCTCATCTCCCCTTTCCCAGCCTATAGGCCAAGGATCGGCAGTTTCATCTGACTTTGTCTGGAAGATAGCATCAAAAGACTCGGCCACAAAGTTGTTTGCCTCTTTGAGCTGTTCTTCTAAAACTTCCGGAGCAAAACCCATCATTGCCGCTATTTTGGCTTTTTGTTCGGGATTGTCCGGTAGCAGCTGCGTCTGCTGGTCATCCACATATTGGATTGCATGTTCTAGGTTACGCAGAAAAACATAAGCCTGTTTCAACCGCTCTACTTTGGAAGGCTCCATCAGCCCCTCTGTTGCAATAACGTCTAAAGCTTTGAGGGTTGAACGTTCTCTGATCTTAGGATTTCTTCCGCCACGAATTACTTGGAAAGTCTGGACAATAAACTCGATTTCTCGAATACCGCCCCGGCCTAACTTAACATTCGTACCGTTCTTTAAACCGGTAAGCGCTTTCTGCTTGGTTGCTGCTCTGATTTTGGCGTGGAGGTCCGTTAAAGCGCTAATCGCACCGAAATCTAAATATTTTCTGTACACAAAAGGACGCACAATGTCCTTGAGAGTCTTCGCTTGGGTCTCAAATTGTTCTTGAGACGTAAAAACCGGAGCGCTGACAATACGGCCTTTCGACCAAGCAAAACGCTCCCAGTCTCGTCCTTGCGTCATAAGATATTCTTCCAACATTTCGGAAGAACCGACAATCGGGCCGGAATCTCCGTTAGGACGAAGCCGCATATCCACTCTGAACACGAAACCGTCGTAAGTAATATCGGAAATCGCCGGAATAATTTTCTTCGATAAACGCTCGTAAAACTCTCGGTTAGTTAAAATCTTTCTCTGCTTTGGAAAACGCTCGGTTGGCTTGCATTCACCGTCTTCATCGTAAAAAAAGATAAGGTCAATATCGCTGGAAACATTTAACTCTCGCCCTCCGAGTTTACCCATTCCCACAACCAGTAAATCTTGCGGCACACCAAGAGAAGAGTGAGGAACTCCGAAGCGTTCGGCAAGTTCAACGGCATGAACAGATACTGTCTTTTGAATAACAGCCTCAGCCAAATCCGACATGACCTGCACGACTTCGGCAAATTCAATACTTCCCGTGATGTCTCTTAGAATCAGGCCCATCATGATTCTTCTGCGAAGCTTTCTCATCACAGTGCCCAAGCTTTCTGCATCTTGAGCTTTATCAAGTTCTTCTCGAATTCTGTCTGCCGTCCATCTATCTTCCTGCAGCTGCTGCAGGAATCGGTTCCTTTCTTCTCCCTCCTCTCTAAACATAGCATTGAGAGAGTTTCTAAAGTAGGACGAGTATTCCCCAACATTACTTGCGGGGATATTCTTGGCGGGAACTGCGGGCTCCCAAAGAGCTGGTTGTGGCATTCTGGTATTCGCTAAATGAGACAAACTAACTTCTAATGGTACATTTTTTACTTAGAATTTGTTTAATTTCCAGAACGTTCCACAGGCAAGGAGCCCGAGCAAATCATGGGCAAAAATGAAAATTCTGATCCGGCATCACAGGATCTAACAAATTTAGAAAGAAAAGGATTTTTCAGAACCCTTTTGTCTTTCTTCGGTTGGACGATAGTAATTCTTTACTTCTTAGCCCTTGGAGCACTTCTTGCTTTTCGGCTTTATGCCATCCCTTATTTGGAAAAATCCAAACCTTTAATTGAAGAAAAAGTCACCGAACTTATAGGAATGCCTTTTTCTATCGGCAGCCTCAAAGGCGGCTGGGATTTCATTACACCGATCATCACTTTAGAGAATATCCAGCTGGGAGAAGTCTCTCCTCTCAAAATTAAGCAGGCTGTTTTAGTCCCTTCTTATCTTTCAATTGCCAAGCTGAGTCCGATTTTTAGAACGATTTCCATTACCGAACCGGAAATCTCAATTGAAAGGACCGGTAATCTGCAATTTAATATCCTGGGCAAAACTATCGAATTAGACGGAATTAAATCCTCCGGGGATTCCTCCTCTTTTGACTTAGATGAGCTAGATCCTCTTTTCCAGCAAGGAGCTATTTCCATCAACTCCGGAAACATCAATTACACGGATAAGACAAAAGAGCAAAGCCTAAAGATAGAGGACATCACATTTGTCATGGATAATTCGCTCCTGACTAAAAAGGCGGCTCTCAAATTCATTCCTCCCAAAGAGATTGCCTCTCCGGTAACACTTCAAGCGGAATTTGAGCTTCCTTCTCTGGTAAGCCCAGGCGTTGCAGACTGGAATGAACAGCTTTTCCTTTCTGTTTCTGAAGTCAACTTCGGAGAATTAGCTAAGTGGGCCCCCGACTTCAATATTTCCTACAAAGGAATAGGCAGCGGAGACCTTTGGCTCGCCTTAGACAAATGGAAGCCTTCTTCAGCTACCTTCATCGGTGCACTCTCCGACGTCAATCTCGTCTTTGACAAGAAACTTCCTCCTTTAACTTTGAACTTCTTCAAAGGCAAGCTCTCCGGAGAAATAAAAGACCATTACTACAAGGTTTCAACAGACCGTGTGGAATTCGAAATGGCTTCGGGACTAAAGGCTCCGTCGTTCACAGCTTCTCTAGCTCTAACAACTAATGCAGAGAATACAATCACCGGCGGACAGATTACAGCCGACAGATTGGACATCCAAGGCTTTGCTGCAGCGTTTCCATCTTTGCCGATCCCGGAGGAATTTAAGAAATTTATTATCGACAGAAAGCTCGCCGGGAAATTGAAAAACGTGGTTGTCGATTGGAGCGGTGATTCCGCAATGCCTTCCAAGTACAAAGCAAACGTTAACTTTGAGAATTTGTCCAGCTTGAGCTATGTTGCCCCGAAAGATAAAGAGTCTCTTTGGATTCCGGGCATTAAAAATCTTTCCGGTTCAATCCAAGCAGAAAACGGCACAGGCCAACTGACTCTGAACAGCACCAATACGGATATTGCGCTGCCCGGGCTGTTTGCCGTCGCCAGCTTCCACTTTGATGAGCTGGCTGCTAACGGCAGTTGGGACATCAATGACAAAATCAAATTCAAGATTGACAAGCTTGTTCTAGAAAATAAGGACTTAGCTTTCCAAGGGAGCGGGGATTACGACTCGACAAAAGGACAGTACGGTTTTCTTAATGCTAACGGTACGTTAAGCCGAGGAACGGTTGCCTCGGTTTGGCGTTATGTTCCTCTTATTGCCGGAAAAGAAACGGTTGAATGGCTGCGTTATGGTCTTCTCGGCGGAAGTATTACCAATGCCGTGTTAGAGTTCACGGGACCTCTCCATGAATTTCCATACAAAGATTCCACACTTCATAAATTCGCTGTCACCGGAAACTTCAAAGACGGCGTCATTGACTTTTACCCTATTAAATTTGATAAGCCCTCAGCCAAGAATGTGCCCGGAGCCATTTGGCCGACCGTTACAGGCGTAGGAGGAACGATATTCTTCCACGGCGACGGCTTGAGAGCGGATGTTACCGAAGGAACCTATCAAAAGGTTAAGTTAAATAAAGCCATCGTAGAGATTCCATCTTACGAAGCCGAAACCGTTCTTTTAACCGTTGATGCATCAGCAAACGGTCCTCTGCCCTCTTATCTTAACTATGTAAATACCTCACCGATCAAAGGGTACACGGCAGATATATTCGGAAAAGCCAAAGCAACGGGCGACGGTGCTTTAACGCTTGAACTTACCGTTCCTCTCAGCGGCCCCGGAGACGTTCTTGTCAACGGCTCATTCGGAGTCAACGGAGCGGCCATTAACTTTAATCAATACCAGATTCCCGATCTAACGGATGTGTCAGGCAAAGTTTTCTTCTCAGAAAAAGGAGCCAATGCTCAAGACCTCATTGCAAAGACGTGGGGAGAAACGGTTACCGTCGGTCTGAACACTAATGACAAAGGTGCCTTTGAAGTAAATGCTTCCGGCATCATTCCGGCGCAAGCATTAAAGCAAGTTATTCCTGTTGAGTCCTTAGCTGCGCTCTCAACAAAATATCTGAGCGGACTTGCTCCTTTTGCGCTGAAAGGAGAAATTACATCCAATAAGGTCAACATCCATGTTGACAGCTCTCTGGACGGTTTAGCCGTAAAACTGCCCGCGCCGTTCAACAAACCGGCCAATAAAAAAGAGCCGCTTGCTTTTGACCTAACTACTTCAAAGGACACCTCTAACATTGCCCTAACCCTAGGGACGCTTCTAGACACAAAGATTCTTTTGAAGAATGATGCTTTAGCAGCCGCCGTCATCTCAAACAGCAAAGCTCCAGCTCTGCCTAAAGAAGGTCTCACGATTGACTTTAGTGCGCCTGAGGTTTCCGTTGCGCAATGGTCCGAAGTTCTTTCGTCTTTATCCAAGCAAGATAAGAAAGACGAAAAGAAGGGAGGACAGGCTAATGTTGTCACCATTCCGACTCTTAACTCTATTCGCTTAAATGTCGGCAAACTTCTTATCGACAACTTTAATCAGGAGAATTTCCATTTGGTCGGCAATCAAACTGCTACCGGATGGCAAGCTCATCTTGAATCGAAGGAACTGTCCGGCGATTTAGATTGGCATAAAGCCCGTAACGGCAAAGAAGCTGAACTTCAAGCTTATCTCTCTAAGCTTTACATTCCTGCTTCTGCCGGCAACTTCGCAGAAGAAACCAAACCGGTTGAAGTGGCCGGGGGCTGGCCTGCCATTAACGCCGTCATCCAACAGTTTGCATATGGAAACAAAAACCTAGGAAAAGTTGAACTAAAAGCCAGAAACACTATCTCCCGTCAAGGACATTTGTGGCAAATTCAAAAGCTCAACGTCATCAATAACGATGCCACCTTGTACTCATCCGGAAGCTGGCTTAAAGGATTTGACGGTCAGAACACCACAACGCTGCTGTTAGATACCAAGATCAGCAATTTAGGACGACTTTTGGAGCGCTTGGGAGCAGGCAGAGTAATTCGCCGCGGAAACGGTTCGATCAAAGGCGAGCTTTCTTGGGAAGGCTCCCCAATCGGCTACAACGCGAACACCTTCGACGGCAAACTTAATATCGATTTAAAGAGAGGAGAAATCCTGAAGATCGAACCAGGGGCCGCTAAATTACTTACCCTGCTGTCGCTGCAATCCTTAACTCGCTATTTAAGACTGGATTTTAGAGATTTCTACTCTAAAGGCTTTAACTTCGACTCGATTATTGGTTCCACCAATATGAATAACGGCCTGATGCGTCTGAACGACTTAACCATGGTCGGAAGCGGTGCGACGGTTGTAATGAAAGGCGACATTAATGTCCGCAATGAAACAGAAAATCTGCATATTCTGGTTTTGCCGGACATCAATGCAACCGGAGCTTCCATTGCCTTAGCAATTGCAAATCCAATTGCCGGCATCGGCAGTTTCCTGGCTCAGTTGATTTTCAAAGATCCTTTGAGTAAGCTTTTCTCTTTTGAATATTCTGTGACCGGCACGTGGTCTGATCCGGTTGTTAAGAAATTGGAAAAACACGATCCATTCTAGTTGAGAGATTTTCTGAAGATGCTGAAAATTGCCACCTGCCAAATGACTTCCGGAATTGACTTAAGCAAGAATCTGGAAGAGGCTGAAAGTTTTATTCGAAAAGCGGCCATGGAAGGCTGCAACTTGGTCTGTCTACCGGAAACTTTTGCGTTGATGCCCAGAGGACGGCAAGACGTATTAGTTTTTGCAGAGAACTACGGCGAGGGACCTATCCAAGCCCGTATTTCCTCTTTAGCAAAGAATCTTGGAATCTGGATTATTGCCGGGTCAATTGCTTTGTTCTCCGACAAAAAAGATCACGTCACCAACACTTGTCTGGTTTATGACCCGTATGGCGCCGTCGCTTGCCGCTACGACAAGATCCACTTATTTGCCTACCACACGGAAGAAGAACGATACGATGAAGGCTCTCTTTACACACCGGGCCATGAAGCCAAAAGCTTTATTCTTCCTTTAGACAACGGGACCGACATCAAAATCGGTCTGGCTATTTGCTATGACTTGCGTTTCCCAGGCCTTTTCCGCCATTTAGGCAGCCCTGATCTCATCGTCATTCCTTCGGCCTTCACGGAAACTACGGGCCGAGCACACTGGGAGACTTTAGTCAGAGCCCGCGCCATCGAAAACCTCTGCTATGTCTGCGCACCGGCACAAGCCGGATCAAATCCGGACGGAAGAAGTTTCTGGGGTCACTCAATGGCAGTCGACTGCTGGGGTAAAATTTTAGGAGAGATGGGGCAAGACGATAACGGTGTTTTTATTACCGAGCTTGATCCGAGATTTATCGCACAAGTAAGAAACAACTTACCTGCATTAAATAACCGCGTCTTTTATGACTAACAAGAATACTGAAACTGCAATTTCTGTTTTACTTACTCCTCATGGAGTCACTATTGAAGATTTAGAGTCCGCTTTTGCCGAACTCTCAGGAAAACATATTGATTTCGCCGACTTCTATTTTCAACGAACCGTTTCCGAAGGTTATGTTTTAGAAGAAGGCATTATTAAAAACGGTTCATTTAATACAGACATGGGTGTCGGCGTTCGTGCCGTCAGCGGAGAAAAAAGCGCGCTCGCCTATTCCGATGAAATTTCTAAAGATGCATTAGTCGAAGCCGTCAGAACCGTTCGTGCTATCGGCAACTTTTCTGATGATAAGACCGTTGTTAAATTAGAAAGAAGGAGAATCCCTGACGCACTTTATCAACCGGTTAATCCGATCGAGCTTAAAGAAACTAAAGACAAGATTGAAATCATTAAAAAGCTCGACAAGCTTGCAAGAAAGCTGAGTCCTCACATCATTCAAGTGATGTGCAGTATTTCATCCGTTTATGAAGTGATTTTGATTGCGAAACGAGACGGAGCGCTTGCCGGCGACATTCGTCCGCTTGTCAGAGCTAATCTGAGCGTTGTCGTCCAGAAAGACGGCAAGACTGAGAGAGGCACTGCCGGAGGAGGCGGACGCTTCTCGCTTGATTACTTCACAGACGAAAAACTTTCCTCCTATGCAGAAGAAGCCGTTTCTTCCGCTCTTCGAAACCTGGAAGCCATTCCTGTTCCCGCAGGCGTGTTTCCCGTCGTTCTCGGCCCCGGTTGGCCGGGAGTCCTCCTCCACGAGGCCGTAGGCCACGGATTAGAGGGAGACTTCAACCGCAAAGGCACCAGTGTTTTTGCCGACAAGATTGGTCAAAGAGTTGCTGCTGAGGGCGTTACTATTGTCGACAACGGAACCGTTAAAGACAGAAGAGGTTCTTTAACAATTGACGATGAAGGTAATCCCACTCAATGCACCGTTTTGATTGAGGACGGCATTCTAAAAGGTTATATGCAAGACGAGCTCAATGCCTCGCTGATGGGTCAGCAAACGACAGGCAACTGCCGCCGTGAGAGCTTTGCAACTCTTCCTATTCCTCGCATGACCAACACCTACATGCTCAGCGGAGATAAAGAGCCTGAAGAAATTATTTCTTCCGTGGATTACGGCATTTATGCCAAAAATTTCGGAGGAGGCCAAGTTGATATCACCAGCGGAAAGTTTGCTTTTTCGATGAGTGAGGCATGGCTGATAGAAAAAGGCAAAATCACGCAGCCTGTGAAAGGAGCCACATTAATCGGCAACGGCCACGAGGCTCTTTTAAAGATCAAGCTTATCGGAAACGACTCTTGTCTTGACGGCGGCGTAGGCATATGCGGCAAAGACGGCCAAAGCGTCCCGGTCGGCGTCGGCATGCCAACCCTTCGAATCGACGGCCTCACGATCGGAGGCACGAGCTAACTTCGAACCAAGCCGCTTAATGCGGCTTGTCTTCTTCTATTGCTGTAAAAAATCTAATCTTCGATTGCCCGGCGCTTGGAAAAGTCAAACCTTGACAAGGCAATCAAGAAGAATGCTCCTCTAAAGCACAACTCAGTGGCCATAGCGACCCAAACGCCAACCAAACCAAACTCAGAGGCCAAGAAGTAGGCCAAGGGAATACGAATAAACCACATACTGCCTAAGTTTGCCAAACTTGGAAGCAATGTATAACCCGCACTGACAAAAATACTGCAGCAAACAATAGCGGCCGCGAACATCGGTTCGGCGAAAGCCTCTATTCGTAGAACAGTTGTTCCCAGATTGATAATCGATTCATCAGGTGTCATAAAACCGATCATCCACGGCGCGGTTATGTACATCAGGACACCCATCGCCGACATCATTACCATCACCATGAGAACATTGATTTTGGCGAATCTTCTTGCTATTGCCGGTCGTTTTGCACCGATGCTTTGGCCAACAATAGTTGAAGCAGCATCTGCGACACCAAAACCAGGCATATAGCACAGACTTTCAGCGGTGATAGCGAAAGAGTGAGCCGCTAAGGCAATAGGACCTAACGGCGCCACAATCATGGTAGTGACAATCTGGGCACCGCTCATGGCTATTCTTTCGAGGGCGATTGGAGAACCGATTCTGAATGTTCTCCTCATGCAAAAGATTTCAGGAATAAAAGAGCCTTTCCTCCCAATCAAAGAGAGTTTTTCGGACTTGACAAGCAAGAACCACAACATCAAGCCAGCACTTACCAATTCTGCCAAGATAGTTCCCAGCGCTGCTCCGGCAACTCCCAGATTTGCTCCGGGCACAGTTAGTTTGAAACCAAGAATGTTGTAATCCGATGTGGGGAAAATAAGAAGCAAGTTGAAGAAGGCATCCAAAAAGCACATTCCGATATTAATAATGCTCGGAAGTTTGACATTGCCGGTACTGCGCAACATGCTGGAGGCCATAAAGCCCAAAAGAGCGGCAGGTGTTCCAAGACAAAAAATCAGAAAATATACTCTCGCATCTTCGTAAAGCTCCTGGGGTCCTCCAAGCCAATTAGGCAAATATGGAGATACCATTAAACCAATAAGAGCAATAAGGATACTGACGAGAAAACCGACGAACAGACCTTGTCTCAGAACAGAGCGCGCCTCTTCATCTTGTTTTGCTCCGATACGCTGAGCAACCTGAACGGAAAAGCCTACTGTGACCGATGTAATTAAGCCCCATATTAGCCACAGAGAAGAAGAAACCAGGCCGATAGATGCGGCAGGATTTGCACCCAGATGACCAACCATTGCGGCATCAATGTATTGGACCATCACGAAAGAAATCTGCGCAAAAATAGCAGGTAAACTTAACCGCCAAACCAGATCAATCTGGTTCCAAATCGTTAATTCCGCACCATCTCTTATTAAAGAAAACAGATACTCGGTCTTTTTGCTTTTAGCGCCCATAAAGGCATTGTAGGAACTTTAATTTTTTATTAAAAGCCTTGTCTTGTTAAAGCACATTTCATCATGCCCAGTTTACCTTCTCTGTGCATTCTGACTCCAGCTTCTAGACAGGGGAGAGGAAAATCAAAGCGGTCTCGCTATCTCCACTACAACGTCTATTTCAAACCGTTTTTGAGAAGTTGAAAAAACTTGATCATCGCGAGAATCACAAGCTTTTCTT
>NZ_CABSJB010000024.1:0-43160 GCF_902477955.1 uncultured Turicimonas sp.
CCTACCGACAGGAGAGAAAAATCTAGACGCTTCATCTGAAAAGGTGGGTATTATCCTTGTTTGTACAAGATTACACAACAATTTCGGGGCTAGTTTTTAACCCTTATTAGAGAGTGCAAGCCTATCTTCGAGTTAAAAGCAGATCCTTTCCTTTAGAGCAAACGCCCGATGAAAGAAAAATAGAAAGCTCGCATTAGAAATGCTAAATGCTTAAAAGCTTTAGAAGAAATTCCTTCGGATAAGAATTCCATTCAACACTCTCAAAACGAAAGCGGGCATCGAACCCGCTTCCAAATTACTGAAAAATATCTTTAGGATCCTTTCGGCAAGCCAAGCCAACCGGTTAACACATCCTGCAGTTCCTGAATCCCTTCCTTCTTGAGGCCGGAAAACAGCTGATAAGTGATATTGCCGCCAAGCTCGGCCGCTCTCTTGCGCGCCATCTCCATGGCGGCTCTCTTCTCAGTCGTTTTGAGCTGATCGGACTTGTTCAAAAGAAAATGAATCGCCAGATCCTCTCGAGGGAGCAGAAAGTCGAGCAAAAATTCATCAGCCGGCATAAAAGGTCTTCTGGCATCCATCACGATGACAATGCCTTTGAGCTGCTCTCTTCCGACAACATAGCCGCCGACTAAGTTTTCCCAAGTCTTTCTGGTTTCAGGGGCAGCCTTAGCAAAGCCATATCCCGGTAAATCAACCAAATAGCCCTTTGGAATTCTTTCTCTAGGCTTCTCTCCTTTTACAGAGAGCTCAAAGAAATTCAAAAGCTGAGTACGGCCCGGAGTCTTTGAGGAAAATGCCAAACGAGACTGGCGGCAAATACAGTTGATCGAGGTAGATTTCCCTGCGTTTGAACGGCCCGCAAAAGCAATCTCCGGAAGTTCAGAGTCCGGCAAACCTTCAATGTCGGCTACGGACATCACAAATTTTGCAGAATCAAATAATGAACTCATCTTTGTCCTTCTTTATTTTTTCTTTTTGTCCTTGTGCTTTTCGGACTTTTCCTTCTTATCCTCTCTTGGCATATCAAGCTTGTCGTTAGTTTCGCCAAGGCAAGAACCGGCAGGATACAAGATTAACGGATCGATTTGTCCAACCGCCTTAGGATCTTTTTCAGCATAGTCTATGGTCTTCAATACATAGCGGATGGCATTGAGACGTGCTCTCATCTTGTCGTCGCTGCGGATAACCAGCCAAGGGGCATAGAAATTATCGCTCGCTACGAACATATTATGAATAGCTTCGCTGTACTCATCCCACTTGTCTAATGAAGCCAAATCAACAGGAGAAAGTTTCCACCTCTTCAGCGGATCCGTGCGGCGCTGCTTAAATCTTCTCTTTTGTTCTTTTCTGGAAACAGAAAGCCAGAACTTAATCAGAATCGTCCCGCTGTTGATAATGCTCTTTTCGAAATAAGGAACTTCCTGCAAAAACTGCTTTGTTTGCTCTTCCGTACAGAAACCCATGACCGGCTCTACTACGGCACGGTTGTACCAAGATCTGTCAAAGAAAACGAGTTCGCCCGGAGAAGGCAGTTGAGACGAATAGCGTTGGAAGTACCATTGACCTTGCTGTTCCGGCGTAGGTTTCGGCAGAGCCACAACTCTGGCTCCGCGGGGATTCAGGCTCTCGGTAAAACGAAGAATGGTTCCTCCCTTTCCGGCGGCGTCTCGGCCTTCAAAAAGAATCAGAACTTTCTTGTTATTTTCCTTAACCCACTTCTGCAGTTTCAGCAATTCAATCTGAAGCTGATAGAGCTGCTTCTTGTAAAGGTCCGGATTGTAGCCATGAATGTACGGATAGGCCGAAGGAGACGTGTCAGGATTTCTTTCATCCATTTCTTCGGTTGGAGAGGCTTTCTTGTCTTCCTTTAAGACTTTATCAGCGACTAAGTCTTCTAGGAGACGCTGCTTCCCGTCAGCCGTTAAATGGGAAAGAACAATCTCCGTCACTTCCTCGGGGGATTTTCCGTTTAACGCTTTGACAGCAGTCTTCAGATACTTCGAAGCCGGCTCGAGTGAACTGAGATCAAAAAGCTTAGTGTCCAGCTCTTCTAAACCGGTTTGTTCCTCTTGCTTCAATTGTTCCGTCACTGTCTTCTCCAAAATTGAGTTTTATGACTTCCCGAAAACTTCGTTGAGCTGCTGAGTTACACGAACGAACGTAGTTCTCTTTGTAAGCTCTTTCAGACGTCTTGCACCGACATAAGTACACGCAGAGCGAACGCCACCGAGAATGTCTTGAATAGTTCCTTCGACAGGGCCTCTGTCTTCAAGAAGAACTGTCTTGCCTTCTGCGGCGCGGTAGTGAGCGACTCCGCCGGCATACTTATCCATAGCAGATTTACTGCTCATGCCGTAGAAAGCTCTGTATTTCTTGCCGTCTTTCTCTAAAACTTCACCGCCGCTTTCATCGTGGCCGGCAAACATACCGCCGAGCATAACAAAGTCTGCGCCGGCACCGAATGCTTTTGCAATGTCGCCCGGTCTTGTGCACCCGCCGTCAGCACAAATCAGTCCGCCTAGGCCATGAGCTGCGTCTGCGCACTCAATCGTAGCTGACAGCTGAGGATAGCCAACGCCTGTCATCTTTCTGGTTGTGCAGACAGAACCTGGGCCGATACCGACCTTAACGATATCAGCACCGGCTAAGAGCAATTCTTCGGTCATATCTCCTGTAACGACGTTACCGGCCATAATGACCATGTTCGGGAAGCTCTTTCTGAAGGAGCTGACAAAGGAAACAAAAGTTTCCGTATAACCGTTAGCAACGTCGATGCAGACATATTTAATTGCATCGGGAGCAGCCTTCATCACTTCTTCAAACTTCTTCATATCGGCTGAACCGATACCTAAAGAGTAGAAAGCAGTGCTCTTGTTGGTAAGTTTGCTGAAAAATTCAACATAGTCCTTAGCGTCATAGTGTTTATGAAGAGCTACGGACAATTGATGTTTGCCTAAGGCTTCGGCCATGGAAAAAGTTCCGGTCGTATCCATGTTGGCAGCAATGATTGGAATACCTGCGTATTCTGTTTTTGAATGAAGGAATTTAAAAGGTCTGACTAGGTCAACGCTAGAGCGGCTGGAAAGTGTCGATCTCTTAGGTCTGATCAATACATCTTTGAAGTCTAGCTTGATTTCATTATCAATATGCATTTACAAGTTCTCCGTTATTTAGCAGACACTTTGCTGGATTCTTTCATATAAATGCTGGTTTGTCATATGAAAACGCCTAAAAAGAGTGTCAAAAAGAAAGGACCGCCGATAGACGATCCTTTTCACCTCTTAACTAACTTTCAAAATTACAGAAGAATATCTGTTGCCATGTAGTGTTGATATGGGTGTGAGCAAGCCGGGCAGACTTTTGGAGGTTCCAAAGCTTCGACTTGGTAGCCGCAAACTAAGCATTGCCAAAGAATTGGTTTGTCTCTCTTCCAAACTGTGCCGGTTTCAACCTGCTGGAGCAGACGACGGAAGCGGTTCAAATGTTCCTGTTCAATTTGTGCAATGGCTCTGAACTTAGAGGCGATGTCGGTAAATCCTTCCTGTTCTGCGATCTGTGCATACTTGATGTAAGCGTCTACGCCTTCATTCTGTTCTTCGGAAATAGAAATCTTCAGATTTTCAATAGTTCCGCTTGGAGGAAGAGCATCCACCGGTGTAGGTGCCATAACAGAGCCGCCCTGCAAGAAACCTAAAAAGATTTTTCCGTGGCGAAGTTCATTAGCAGCCGTAACGTTAAAGACTACGCCGATTGGGAAATACAGTTCTTTGTTTGCCTGATTTGCATAGTATGTATAACGAGCATAGGACTGGGCTTCATTCAAATATGAGATAGCCAAATTTTTTTCTGTCTGAGTTCCCTTGATGCTTTTTACATCAGCCATTTTTTCACTCCTCAAATACTTAAACAACGCGGGTATTTCGCCGTTTGGTCTGTCCATGATAAGACCGTGTTTTCCCTATCTGAACAAATCACCACCAAAATAAGTAGGTTCCTCCCGCCAAGTTTTTCCCCGATTTAACAAAACTACTTAGATGAAGCTTTTGATCAAATGACAAAGAACCTTTGCGAACTTCGCTTTTGTATTAAGAAGTTACATATATAGAATAAAAAACACCTTCTCGGAGTTAGCTAAGCATTTCTAAAAGTTTTTTGAACTCAACAAAACACCCAAAGAAAAACAAAGCAAACTGAGGACAGGATTCTTCGAAGATATAAAAATTTCAGCTGAGTTTAATGAAGACAATCCCGTCTTCTAACTATCTATGTTCATTTACGTCCAAGGAAAAAAATGTTGAAATTTAGGTCCGTCGCCGTTGCTTTATTTTGTACCGGCTTAATCACTTCTTTTGGTGCACAAGCTTCCCAAGTAGATATGTATGGAAAAATTGATGCAAGCGTGTTAACTGGCAAAACTCGTCATGGGGCTGCTGCTGTCCAACTTAAGTCTGGTTTTACAGCTGGATCTCGATGGGGCATAAAAGGAGTTGAAGATCTCGGCAACGGTTATAAAGTCGGCTTTATTCTGGAACAGGGATTTACTATCGATGACGGAGCAGAAGGAGGAACCAATCAAGCTTTCAATAGAGAATCCTCTCTCTATCTCGACGGCAGTTTTGGACGTGTAACATTTGGCCGTTTAGGAACTCTGGGATTCGCCCAATCCACGGGCATCTTGAGAGGCGCAGTATTCGGTGTCACCCATGGTGCCAGCGGATGGGCCTCTGGAACTACCTCTCTTCATTTTAGCCGTGTAGACAATGCGGTTGCATACAGTACACCGTCTTTTGGAAACGTCTCCCTCCATGCAATGTATTCAAATGGCACTAACACGGACGACTCCGAAAACAAGTGGTCAAAAAACAATCACTATTATGGCTTAGGAGCTCTCTACCGAAGCAAAGAAGCTAGCGGGAGCGTTATCTTTGAAGCTATGGACTACAAAAATGAAACTGGTATTAAGCACAATCCGCTCTATCACCTGACTATTGGAGGATATTGGCAAATCGGACAAATTCGTCCAATGGCAATTTATCAATATCAATGGGGAGAGGATCGATACAAACAGCATACCGCCCAAGTCGGAACCCAAATTAAAATCGGCGCGGGTACCGCAAAATTAGGCTTCAAATACATCACGAGAAAGGTGGACGGAAAAGCTTCCCTTATCCAAAAAGAGAAAAAAGCAAATCTCTGGAATATCGGTGCTGGCTATGAGTATCCATTTTCTAAGCGAACAAAAGTTTATGGATTCGCGGGATATGTTGACGGAGGCAAAGGCTGGGGGAAGGGAACCAGCTTGAAAACGACTAACCTAAATGGATACCAGATTGCCTTCGGCATGGTTCATGACTTCTAATGAGTTTTGAATCCTTTTAATTTCGATGACGACCTGTATAGTCTCTATCAGAGAAAGGACATATAGGTCGTATTTTTCTTTCATAGTATTTAGTCTTAATTATTTGACATTCAAAGCACTCTGCTCCAAACCTTCTTCTCTAAAAGTCTTCCTCCATTCAGAGAGAAGAATTTTTTAACATAATATTCAATATCAGTCGCTTTCCAACAAGAGACGATGATCCGTCGTTAAAGACAATAATCTCACTGGGAATCTTCTGAAAAACATATATTTTTGTCGTTTTTAGCTTTTATTTTTCTTTGTTGTGCCATGCTTGATTTCTCAGTATTGATTTCAGGTCTGTTGACCGGTTTGTCATTGATCATTGCTATTGGTGCACAAAACGCTTATGTGTTGAAAATCGGACTGCACAAGAAATACGTCTTTCCGGTGTGCACAATCTGTTTTCTAGGCGATTTCCTGCTGATTTGGTGCGGTGTTTTCGGTATCGGCGCCATTGTTCAAAAGTTCCCTATCTTCCTCGACATTTTCCGCTATGGCGGCGCGGCATTCCTGTTTATTTACGGTCTGCTGTCCTTGAAGAGTTTTTTTAAGTCTTCCGGCTCCTTAGTCGCAGGAAATACTGTTTCGTTGCCTAGTCTCTCCAAGGTTCTTCTTACCTGTTTAGGCTTCACGTTCCTCAATCCTCATGTTTACCTTGACACCATGATTTTGCTCGGCAGCATTGCATCTGCCTACGGTGACCCCGGCAAATATTTCTTCAGCATGGGAGCCTGTTTGGGAAGTTTTCTTTGGTTCTATAGTCTTGGATACGGAGCAAGACTGCTCAGACCAATTTTCCGGCGTCCAATCGCTTGGAAAGTTTTGGACCTGTTAATTGCCGTCGTTATGTTTTTCATCGCAGGAACGTTGATGTTAGGACAATAAAGACCGAGACTTTTGCTTTTACCTCGATTTTTATTTTTTGATATTCCCGTTTCCTTCATGACCGCACTTACCCTGAAAACTAGAGTCCTTTACTTTGAAAAACCTTCCCATTTTCTAAGTAGTGAGCTAGGATCTGTATCGGGATTACGATCCCAATACAAGGAGAACTACTACATGAAAATTAAATCAATAATCGCAGCTCTTGCTGTTTGCTCCGCTTCTTTTGCATTCGCAGCTGACCTCCCGAATGTAAAAATTCTTGCCACTGGCGGTACTATTGCCGGCACAGCCGCTTCCGCCACACAGGTAACCGGCTACAAAGCCGGAGATTTGGCTATTCAAACTTTGATTGACGCTGTCCCAGCAGTCAAAGATATTGCTAATGTGACCGGAGAACAAATCGTTAAGATTTCCTCCAACAACATGAACACACCGACATTGTTGAAGCTTGCTAAACGTGTCAACGAACTCCTTAAAGATCCTTCTGTATCCGGCATCGTCATCACACACGGCACCGATACATTAGAAGAAACAGCCTACTTCCTTAACCTTCTAACCAAGAGCGACAAACCGGTTGTTCTGGTTGGCGCTATGAGACCGGCTACTGCAATCTCAGCAGACGGCCCAATGAATCTTTTGAATGCCGTTAAGGTTGCCACTTCTCCGGAAGCTAAAGGCAAAGGCGTCATGATTGTTATGAACGACGTCATCAACGGTGCCAGAGACGTTACTAAGACTAATACAACTAACGTTGCAACCTTCAAGTCTCCTGAACTCGGTGCTCTGGGCTACATCGGTGCCGGAAAAGTCCGCTTCTACAAGCAGTCCACCAAACGTCACACCACCAACAGCGAATTTGACGTTTCCAACTTGGAAACTTTGCCGCGCGTAGACATCATTTATTCCCACGTTGATGCTGACCGCGTAATGGCAGATGCTGCTGTTAAAGCCGGTGCCAAAGGCATCATTCATGCTGGAACAGGAAATGGCTCCATTGCTGATCCGACAGAAGCAGGTTTGAAGGATGCTGTCAAAAACGGCGTCGTTGTTGTTAGAAGCGCTCGGGTTCCAAACGGCCCAACAACAGTTTCTCTTGCTAAGTGGAAAGATGCTGGATTCTTGGAATCCGATACTTTGAATCCTCAAAAGGCTCGCTTACTTTTGCAATTGGCTCTGACAAAGACCAGCGATCCTAAAGAAATTCAACGTATGTTTGATGAATACTAATTTGGCTTTAGCCAAAGGAATCTTGCTTTCGACTCCGAATTCGCGGTAGTCAATTAGAGTAAGAGAACAATCAAAAGACCGGCAGAAAATTCCTTGAAATGATCTGCCGGTTTTTCTTTTCATGAATCCTTCCATCTGGACTGTTAAGTCCGGAGAAGATGCACCATAGAGTGGCAAAACACTCACCCGTCAGCGTTGTTATCAAAGAAGCAGAACAACTTAAAGCCACTCATACAGAACAAAAGAACCATTAATCAAGGCTTGATGAGCGAAACAAACTAAACTTTTCTAAAACTTATTTTGGAAAAGTCTAGACTTTTCTAAAATTAATTTTAGAAAAGTTTGATGTGGACCTACACATATCAGCAAAATCAATAAGATAGCGTTTCCACGTAAATCCAGACCGTTAAAGATTCATTCCGCTTTAATGGCAGAAGAAAAGCCGCTGACAAAACTCACATAGTTAACACTTTTTCTGGTCAGCAGCTCTCTTCTCGCCATGACAAAAATTTCCGCAAAATCACCACCATTTACGATGGCATTTTTTATGGACAGTTTTCTTCTGCTCTTCAGATCTTCATTTTTGCAAGACCTAGGCGCTTTTTATATGCATCAATCACATGCTGTCTTTTTTCTTCCATCCCGACAGACGCCTTCTTTCCCAGTGCATCTATCTTACGTCCCAGTTCTTGGAAAAACTTAATCTATCAATCAAGTACGTTAAGTTTTGGAGATCTTCCACTCTCCCAATAAAAAATTTTGCCGCCTAAAAATACCCCCAACTGTCTCTAAAAATAATTTTCACCTTGTCCCAAAAAATAATTAATCACCACCCAAATCACCACCTCCGAGACACCTCGATCCCGGAGTTCAAAACAAATCATTTGAGGAATCAGCCTACATACACACTTCCGCCTCACCTGCTGCTTTCTTTTTATTGCGCCTTTGAGTCCATTGAGCCTTTTCTTCCGCCATTCTGACGACCTTCGGCTCAAACTTTGCCAGAACATCTACCAAGTCAGTCTGGCCTGCTATCACTTTATTAATGTCCTTGTACACCTCAGGAGACTCGTCCAAAGTACCGCCAATCAGCGTCACCTCTCTTGCGCGAAGAAAATTCTTCATATCCTCTCTTTTGAGATTTCTATATGCTGCGGCACGGCTCATAACTCGGCCTGCACCATGAGAACAGGAGTTAAAAGATTCCGGATTGCCTTTGCCTCTGACGATGAATCCCGGCGTTCCCATCGAACCTGGCACCACTCCCAGTTTTCCTTCTCCCGCCGGAGTCGCTCCTTTCCTGTGAACAATCACCTCTTCTCCGTTGAACTCTTCCTTCCAAGCAAAATTGTGATGGTTTTCAACGTATCCGCGAACGCCGCATCCAAGGCCGGCAATAACATGCTTGTGAATCAATTCGTGATTGGCCGCTGCGTATCGCCCGCAAAGTTCCATCGCCTCCCAGTAGTCTTTTCCTTCCTGTGAATCTAACTCCAACCAAGAGAGTCGTTTCAAGTTTTCTGGCAATTCCGGATGCAAAAATGCCGCAAGTTCGGAATAAAAATTAGCGACATGCTGACCAAGTCCTCGGCTGCCCGAATGAGAAAGCAAAGCTGTGTAAGTGCCCGCTTTTATTTTCAGTGTTGGTTCGTCAATATCGGCTTCAACCGTAAGTTTGCCGAATTCAACAAAGTGGTTCCCGTGACCGCTGGTTCCTAGTTGAGATCTGGCTTTCTGGAAATTCTCTTTTAAAACGCCCGGTTTCTTCCACAGGGGATCTTCCATAACCTCATGGACTCTCATTCCTGGATCAAAGGCGATTCCGACTCCGAAACGAGTCTCACGCAAAAGGACCTCGCCGAATTTTCTTCTATCTCGTTCGAACTCTTCATAAGGAACGTCCAAAATCGATATTCTCATGCGGCACGCAATATCTACACCTACTGCATAAGGAATGACAGCGCCTTTTGTTGCCAGTACTCCGCCGATCGGCAATCCATAGCCTTGATGTGCATCCGGCATCAAGGCCCCTCCCACAGAAATCGGCAGACTAACGGCGTCATCCATTTGTTCCAAAGCCTTTGCTTCCACTTTTTCCGTGCCCCAAAGTTTCCAAGGAGCCTTCTCTTTTCTCTCGCAAAAGTTAATTCTGTTGGCTCTGGATTGTTCTAGTTTCTCAGCAGCAACTGCGAAAATCTCCTTGAGATCGCCGCTAAGAACCTTTGTCGGCTTTAACGCTGAGGCTAATTGCTTTAACGCCTTTTTGAGCTCAACGTCCGACTTGCCTTCTCGATAGGCATTGTGCAGTGCTTCATAAAAAGCGTTTCTCAGCTCTTCTGTTTTAAAAATTGGAGTCTCATCTAACTCTTTTCTTTTAAGCATTTTTTATCCTTGTATTTTTGGCACTTCAACAAGCAATTCTTTGCGGTCCTTTTCCAATCCAACTTTCTTCCCGGTAAACAATTCAAACGTCTGACAGCAGCTTTCCAAGTGTTCCGTAAGATCCGACGTTAAGAATTTCCCGCCTGCGGCAAAACCTAGGGGAAGAATCAGTTGATCGGCTAAATGTGCTTCTACCGGTACTTCCGCGGCAAAAAATTTCCGCAACTGCTTTCCGAGGTTGTTAGCTAGAGCCTCTGAGCTGTATCCGTAGGCTGCAATATCACTGAATATGAGAGGATATTCGGCAGATCCAGTTCTTACGATAACGGCTGCACCAGGTTCTTCTATTGTTGACTTCTCAATAATCTCCATTTCGTACGGAACCGCACATTTCATCTTCTCGAATTCTTTAGTTATCAGCTTGCGGATCTTGAGCGTTGTTTTTTCCGGGAAATGACTCGTTATCAGCTGAACGGTGCATTTTCGCTGTTTTTCTCTTCTCACCCAATTAACCGGTCTAAACTGTTTCGGAGAATTGCATGCCACACTGATTTGTCCTCCGCCTGCTTTATAAAAACCAAACTTCTCGATATTCGCCTCGATTGAATATCCCATCCGGTTCATTCGTGTGACTAAACTTTCAGCAAAGAACTCTCCTGTAGGTGCCTGCGGACAATAAGTTCCGCCATCGACGATCACTTGAGAAGGCAGTTTCTGGACGGCTAATGGTAAAAGGACACTTTGTAGAACCAGCGTTGCGCTGCCGCCGCTTCCAACTGCAAAATGATAGGAACCGCTTTTGATCTTTTTAGGAGTGAAGCTCAACGCATCCGACCCCAATTCAGCTCCTTCAACCTTAGCGCCGCAAATTTCTGCACAAGCCTTTACGCCGCATAAGTGCTGCTTTCTAAGTCCCGGCTGCGGCCGTCCTTTACGGATGTCAGTCATTTCAAAAGGAATGCCCAAGATACAGGAAAGAGCAAGAGAAGAGCGCAAAATTTGTCCTCCTCCGTGTCCCATGCTTCCGTCTATTTTTAGCGTTTTCATTTTCCCCTCTTAAGTCTCATCCTTTCTTATAGCAAAAGTCATGCCAACTTTTCATTCTTATTTAAATTCATGTAGTTATAAAATTATGACTTATCTTTTCGTTGAACTTGAAGATAAAAATTTATACTTTAAAATATTTTTCTATAAATTTTTATAGCGATAAAAATGAAAAAAACGGTTGTTTTCGGTTTTCTCGGGACAAATCTTGATCAGCCCGGAAGAGCAAAATGGTCTAAATGGCGTCCGACAGTATCTTTAGGCCAGCAAGAAGACCTTATGGTGGCCAGGTACGAGCTTTTTTATGACGTCCCCTACCAAAAACTCGCCTCTTCAGTTCGTGAAGACTTTCTTCAAGTTTCTCCGGAAACAGAATTCAATACTCATCAAATCAGGCTCCGAGATCCTTGGGACTTTCAAACCGTGTATAGCGGTATCTTCGACTTTCTAAAGACCTACAAATTCGATACCGATAACGAAGAATACTTGGTCCACATTACTACCGGTACTCATGTCATCCAAATCTGTCTCTTTCTTCTAACCGAATCACGTCACATTCCGGGGAAAATTTTGCAAACTCAAATGCAAAAGTACGGAGATCCAACCGGTACTTACACAATCATTGATTTGGACCTCTCCAAATACGACATGATTGCAGAGCGTTTCCATCAAGAACAGAAAGAAGGAGTGCACTTCTTAAAGTCCGGTATTGAAACAAAGAACCCGGTCTTCAACACGATGATCAGAGAGCTGGCCACCGTTAGCGTCAAATCCAAGTCGCCGATTCTTTTGACCGGCGATACCGGTGTCGGAAAGACCAAGATGGCTCGCCTCATATACGACTGGAAAAAACAGCAAAGAATGGTTAGCGGCAGCTTCGTCGAACTTAACTGCGCTACTTTGAGAGGTGACGCCTGTATGTCGGCTCTCTTCGGCCACGTTAAAGGTGCTTTTACCGGCGCAGTCAATCACAGAGAGGGTCTTCTCAAAGCAGCTGACGACGGACTTTTGTTCCTGGATGAGATAGGAGAACTCGGCCTTGATGAACAGGCCATGCTGCTGCGTGCTCTTGAAGAAAAACGCTTTTATCCTCTCGGTTCTGATGTCGAAAGCCAAAGCGATTTCCAGCTAATCTGCGGTACGAATAAGAATCTCTCTGCAATGGTGAAAGAAGGAAAGTTTAGAGAAGATCTTCTAGCCAGAATCCAATTGTGGTCTTTCAAAATACCTTCTCTCAAAGAGCGGCCGGAGGATATTGAACCAAACCTTGATTATGAACTTCAGCAAGTTTCTATCAATACCGGCACACAATTCAGTTTCAACAAAGAAGCCAGAGAGAAGTTTCTTCAGTTATCTCTGTGTGATCAAGCTTTATGGAAATCCAACTTTCGAGATTTGTCCGGAGCCGTAATAAGAATGGCAACACTCTCAGATGGAGGAAGAATCACGGAAGAAACTGTCGACTCGGAATGGAAAAGGCTTGTCCATCGGTGGCATCCTGACGAGAAAGTTCAGTCTCCTGCCACATCTTCCTCTGAAATCATTGGTGAGACATGGGACAAATTAGATCTTTTCGATCGCTGCCAATTAGAGAAAGTTATTGAAGTCTGCAAAACATCTAAAAGTCTTGCTGATGCCAGCAGGAAACTCTTTTCAAACTCCATCCTCGAAAAGAAGTCCAGCAATGATTCAGATCGTCTGCGCAAATATCTCGCCAAGTTTGGTCTCTGCTGGAAAGACTTCCATTCGTAATGGTCTTCCGAAAAAACAATAATTTCTTCCTTTGCTGACCGCAAACCTTTGCAGCTCTCTTGGCACAAAGGTTGTTGGATTCCGAACAAAATAGAAAGAATACGAACAAGCACTTTAAAACACTGAATTACCGGAATGGCTATATTTCGACTCATACAAGAAAATAAGAAAAGATTCCTCGAGCTTCTTCTCCTTGCAGACGAACAAGAGGATATGATTGACCGTTATTTGGAAAACGGTGAACTGTGGACTCTGGATGACAATGGTGTAAAGGCTGTCTGCGTCGTTGCCGACGTTGGAGACGGAACCTTGGAAATTAAAAACCTTGCCGTAGTACCGAATTTTCAACGCAAAGGATATGGCAAAACCATGATCGAATTCATTGCCGAAAGATATAAGAATTACTCGCGCCTGCGCGTGGGAACCGGTGCCAGTCATTTGACTCTTCCCTTCTATCATTCGTGCGGATTCCGAGAAACGGGCGTAATTCCGAATTTCTTCACCGACAACTACGACCATCCTATCGTAGAAGGAAACGTTGTATTGAAGGACATGATTCTCTTGGAGCGATCTTTGCTTAATCACTAGCATATTGGCCGGACAGAGAACTGCAAAGGATTCTGAAGACTTACTCGGGATCCCCCACAACAGGGTCTCTCCAGGAAAAGATTAAGGCCTTGGACAACACCTGTCCGAATCGCTTTTTTCTAATTTGAAGGACTCCAAAGTATCGTCGGTTTTGATAACCTGACTTGTCTCAATCTAGAAGGAGAAGAAATGTCTGTAACCAGAAGAAAGGCCTTAACAGTACTTGGTGCAAGTGCTGCCTCTTTGTTGACTTCAAATGTTTTTGCGGCAGTTACTCTTCCACAAGCGCCTGCTGTTCAGCCTCTTCAAGTGGTTCCTTGCCAATATCCGGTCATCGAACTTTCCGGTACACCTTTCGAACGAGGAAAGGCATACGGAATGGCGGTCAAAGAAGCTGTCCGAAGAAATATCGTTTTCTACAAAATGATTTTCAAAACTTTCTCCAATATTTCATGGGAGAAAGCAATGGCAACGTCTAAGAAATTCCTTCCGTATATCGAAAAATTCTGCCCAGGTGCTATTGAAGAAATGAAAGGCGTCGCAAGCGGTGCAGATTTACCGTTTGAAGAAATCCTTACTCTTAACTGCCGCAGTGAAATCATGTTTGCCGCTTCAGACGGCTGTACGGCGGTGGCCTTTCTGAAAGAACAAACCACCGGCGGAAGCGTCTTGCTCGGCCAAACTTGGGACTGGTTCATGCCGGCGCGAGAAAATACATGCATCCTTAAAATTCGTCAGGAGAAAGCTCCCGATATTCTGATGGTGGCAGAAGCTGGGTTGATTGGCGGCAAAGGTCTTAACTCCTGCGGCATCGGATTGTGCCTTAATGCCGTGAGCATCGGCAGCGGAAAAGAAGGTGTACCTCTTCACCTAATCATGCGCAACATTCTCAACACTACTTTGCCGACGGAAGCGTTAGATTGCATTGCCCACGTTCCGAGAGCCGGTTCTGCTACTTTAACGATTGGTTCGGCTGAGGACCTTGTAATGGCTGTAGAGTATTCCCCGAATGAGTTTGACGTTCTGATGGCAGAAGAGGAACCATTGGCTCACACAAATCATTTCCTCTCTCCGCTGATCGCTCCTCATGACAAAGGCAAAGCCGGACCGCTTTCAACCTACACTCGCCTGAATACTGTTCGCCGGAAAATCAAAAAACTTGGCAAAGCCGATGGTCTTAATGCGATATACAGTCTTTTGACTTCACATGAATTCTTCCCGGAATCACTCTGTTATCACGAGGACGTAAGAGATTCCGGCCTTCGTGCGTGTACGATTTATTCTATGGTCATGGATTTGAATTCAAAAACTTTACTGATCTCCAACGGCTACCCGTGCGAAGGAAAAGTATCGAAGTTTTCTATCTGATATTTGATCTTTTTGAAGACCTCCTTTAGAAGTCAGGCATACCAACTTAACTTCAAAGGAGGTTTATGGTGTCACACCATATTTTTCAAAAATCGGGCCCCACCGCTTTGGATAAGCCTTCTTTTGAGTGTTTGCAAACCAGGAGGCAAATTCGTACAAAGGCTTATTCTCAGCGTCCTCTTTTCTAATGGCAATTGTCATATCCCATCGTGGCCGATGCCATCCCGGAAGCAGAGGAATGAGCCTGCCGTCCTTTATATCGTCGCTGCAATAGGCGACCGACAAGTCCACCGCAATTCCATGTCCCAGAAGCGCAGCACTTCTGCAAGAAAAAGCGTCTCCAAGATACACAAGCTTAAAATCAGAAGTCAATGAAACGCACTTACCTGCATGTTCTAAAGTTCTGGTCGTTGGATATATTCGGCTGTCGCGCAAAATCAAGACGTGATTCTTTAAGTCCTCTACGCAGGAAGGACTACCGTTCCGCTCAACATACTCCGGACTAGCCAACAACATGTTGAAACTAAAACCGGCATCAAACAGCACGAGATTTCCGTCGGCGTTTTCAGGTCTGTATGGGAGCATAACAATATCTGTTTCTCCATCCAGCAAATGTTGATGATCGCAATCATTAAGAAAACGAACATTGAATTTGGGATGAAGCTCCCGATACTTTGCCATGACAGGAAAAAGATCTTCTCGCGTCATGTTTACCGGTAAAGACAAACGGATGTCTATGGGTTTCGAAGCTACCTCCTGGAGCTTTAATGACAGTTTGTCCTCACTTTTCAGAAGCTGATGAACACAAGGAAGAATTTGCTCAGCTTCTTGCGTCATTCGAAATGGCCGCGAGGAACGATCAAACAATGAAAAGTCTAAATTTTTTTCGAGTTCTTTAAGGATCCGTGAAGCAGTTTTCAAATCTAGATCAAGCTCTATCGCCGTTCGCGAGATATTCAGAGTTTGCGACGTCTTTTGAAATACTTTCCATGCTAAAAGGCTCTCTTTTGGGATCATCTGCTATTTCTTAATTTTTGAGAACTACTTCAGAAATTCTAACTAGTTCTTATCAGGATTTTCACTTATCGTGATTATGTGAAAATCATTCCAAGGAGAACAGAGTTATGAAATTCAAATTTTCAGTCCTTGCTGCCCTAGTAGCGGCCGCATTCTGCGCTCAAGAAGCTTCAATGGCAAAAGACGGTACATACACTGCAACTACCTTAGGCCGCAATGGTGATGTGACGATCCAAGTCAAAATAGCTAACAATAAGATTGAGGACGTAAAGGTTCTCAGTTGGAGTGAAACTCATCCTGTTGCAGACCTCCCCAAAGCAAAAGTTCCTGCCGACATCGTTAAAAATCAATCTACCAACGTAAATAATGTTTCTGGGGCCACCTTAACGACCTTCGCAATCAAGGCCGCAGTCCAAGACTGTTTGAAGCAGGCTGGGCTTAATCCAAAAGATTTCTCCAAGATGGTGCCACAGCCACAAAAAGTAACAGGCAATATTGAAGAGAAAACTGATGTGATTGTAGTTGGGGCTGGCGGAGCAGGATTATCAGCCGCTGTCGCAGCTGCACAAAGAGGATTAAACGTTATTGTTCTAGAGAAAGCTCACTTTGCGGGCGGCAACACCTCCGTGTCTGGCGGCTGTTTTAACGCAGCAGATCCAGAAGGTCAAAAAGATATCAAGATGACTGACGGTCAAAGAGAGTCGATTGAAAAACTTCTTGCTGAAAAACCGCAAAACAAGCTCCAGGAAGATCTCATTGCACAAGTCAAACAACAGTGGGCCGATTATAAGAAGTCAGGTTCCGAAAGCCTTTTTGATACTCCGGAACTTCATGCTCTTCAAAGCTGGAAAGCTGGCGATTACAAAGCAAACCTAGAACTTGTTTATCGTTTAACTAAAGAAGCTCCGGAAATCCAAGGAACCCTTGCAAAAATGGGAATCATTTGGCAGAAGAAACCAACACAATTCGTTGGGGCTCTCTGGCCGAGATCTCACCGAGCAAGCAATTACAAATCTGGCGTGGGCTATATCGACACATACTTGGACCTCATCAAAGCCGAAAAATTACCTGTTGCCTTTATGATGAGCACCCCAGCGGAAAGTCTTATTACCAAGGACGGCAAAGTAATCGGTGTGAAAGCCAAAGGTCCAGATGGTAAGACTTACACGATTCTTGCATCCAAAGGAGTCATCTTAGCCTCCGGCGGTTTTGGTGCCAACGTGAAGATGCGTAACGAATATGATGAGCTCTGGGATAAAAAGCTGGACGAAAAAGTTAAAACCACAAATATGCCGGCTATCACCGGTGACGGCATCAATATGGCCTTGAAAGTAGGAGCTGGCGTAAAAGACATGGGTTATATCCAGCTTCTCCCGACAACTGATCCCGCAACTGGTTCGACCAATCACAAGATCGTTGAATCAACCAATATTTACGTCAACAAACTTGGCAATCGTTTCGTGAACGAACAAGGAAGACGCGATGTTCTGGCAAAGGCTGCTCTTGCCCAACCGGATCATATCTTCTACATCATCGGCACTGAACAGACATTGCTAAAAGATAAAGAAGGCAGAGGCCCCTATGGAATCCTAATTTCTGATCTTTTAAAACAAAAGAAAGCATTTAAAGCCGATACCTTAGAAGAGCTTGCTAAGAAAGTCGGAATGGATCCGACAAATCTCAAGCGCACTGTTGAAAAATGGAATGAGTTCTGTAAGACACAGAAAGGAGATGAGTTCGGCCGCATGAGCTGCGAAGATGGAAATAAACTTCCGGGCGGTCCCTACTATGCCTCTCTCATGACGCCTTCGGTTCATCATACGATGGGTGGTTTGACAATCGATAAGGACACTCGAGTCTTGAATAAGGCCGGGAAACCAATTCCTGGTTTGTTTGCTGCAGGTGAAATCACAGGCGGCATTCATGGTACTAATAGAGTTGGATGCAATGCCGTTCCTGATGCACTCATTTACGGAACCATTGCCGGCAGAGAAGTAGGCAAGTAATCCTTGTAACAGACTGCGCTTCCTTGGCGCAGTCTGTTTGTTTGTAGAGGCCGCAGTGGCTGGAGATATTGCACCTCTTAAAAATTTTCAAGAATTCTTTGCTCCAAAAACTCTTTTGTGCTCAAGTCTCAGAGTACGTGGGAGCTTTTTTCTGACCTTCCTAGCCCATTAATTTGGAGTAGGTATCCACTGCTCCAAAATCTCCCAAAATCAGCTTCGATAGATCGGCGTATCAAAAAATTCCCGCATCCGGGCTTCTGCAGATTGATCCTGTTCATCCTCATGCGCATTGTCTTTCGTTAAAACAATCCTTACGGAATCGGAAAGGATTTCTTCGGAACCGGGAATTAACCGCATGACCATTGCCTTTGAAGGACAAACTTCAACACATCTTCCGCAATCAACACAGCGAAGGGGATCAGCGAGCAGTTTGAATCTCTGGTCTTCGGTTTTACTAGTTAAACAGCCAGATGAGCATAAGAGAACGCACAAATTGCAGCCGTTGCATTTCTCTTTAAATACGCCGGGCAAAGGAAAAAATTTCGCCTGAATTTCGAACTTAGGATCTTTGATTTTGAGTATTTCGATAACAGCTAAGAGAAGTTCTCGTTCAAGCATCGGAAAAACTTTATCAGTTTTAGGCGCACCTCCTGAAAGAGAGGCCACGTCGCAAATTCCTTGAAGCCGTTCAGAGACCCGGCTAAAAAACCTTCTGCGCCCTAGATCTACATTGTTCTCCGGCTGCGCCTCGAAAAGCGTCGGTCGGAAATCAACGCCCAAATCTGATGAAAGCTTTTCGCAAGCGTTGATAAGATTTTGAGCGGCGTTGTTTAGTGAGGCTGCACAACACTTTTTGCAATCCGAACAATGAAGCTTAATTTCAGCATTAAAAATTAAATGGGCCAAAAGCAGTAGCGCCGGACTTACGCCGCCAAAGCAACCTGTCGGAAACGCATGGCTTTCCTGAGCCACCTTAGGACAAACAAAAACTAAAGGTCGAGAGCGTGAAGGTCTTTCGTGAAGATTGCAGAAATGCGTTTTCAATGCGCTCAGCAAGTTATAGAGCGGGAACCGGCCAAAAGAGAAAGCCTCGGTCGGGCACTCTCTAATGCACTTACCGCACCCGGTACAAGAGGAGCTTTCTTCGATGGAAACGGACTGATTCTTAAGACTAAGTACCTTTGGCTGGCAGACTTCAATGCACTTTTCGCAGGAAGATTTCGGGAAAAGCGTTCTGACACAGCGATTCCTTTCGAAAGTTATTTGCGCAGAATTTGCCTCCCCTCCTCCTGACCGGGCTCTGCGCTCAATCTCAGTACTGCACTTAACTAATAGCCGGTTGAGCAGGTTCTCGATTACTAATTTGTCCGTCATCTTTATTTTTCCTGTTTTGCCTCGAACGCTTCCTTTCTGGACAGCCGTCGCTCAAGAATTGGCTGATAGCCTTTGCCGCACCCTGTCCGCTTTCTATAGCCGTCGTCACAAAGCTTGGCCCGCTCACCGCATCTCCGGCAGCAAATACCTTGGGAAGATTGGTATGTAAAGATCCTTTGGAAATAACAATCCCGGCTTCTTTCAAAACTTCATCTCTTGGCCCGCTGAAACCATAAGCACAAATCACCAGATCGGCTTTTAACACTTCGCTGATCCCCTCCCGATTTATAACTTTAACTGTTTTATCCGGTTGAACCGATTGAATTTCCGTTTCCTCTAAAAATTTAGCTCCCTCCCGAAGGGCACCCTCGTAGTCCTCCCTTGGCGGATTGGCTTTCAACAAAGATTTGCGGAACACGCAGGTAACCGTTCGAGCACCTTGGCGCAGTGCGGTCCGTGCGCAATCTAAGGCTGTTCCTCCAACTCCTAAAACGACTACATGTTTGTCGTGAGCCAAGGAATCCTTTTTCGGCTCTCCATGAAGATACTCAAGAGCTTGAAAAACAAAATTTGAATTTGCTCCGGGTACGTTTAGATGAATTGGATTTTCTGCACCAATTGCAAGGAGAACTGCATCGTGCGTATCAACGATACTCAGGAGCTCTTGTGCTGACTTGATTTCATATCCGAGCTGAAAATCGATGCCGGATTTCTCGTAGAGCTTTCTTCGGGTAAGGATTCTTTCTTTAGAGAGTTTGAAAGCCGGAATACCGAACATCGTCAGACCGCCGATCTCTTTTTCCCGTTCATAAACCGTAATTTTGTACCCCTGAGCACGAAGAACATCAGCTGCAGCAAGTCCTGCTGGGCCAGCACCAATTACTGCGACGGAAGGACTTTTCTTCATCGTCCGAGCTCTTGCGATCTTGTATCCTCGATCAAGCGAACGAGAAGAGGCAAAGTACATCAATGCGTGAATGTTGATTGGATCTGAGAAATTGCCCAAGGGACATGCCGCCATACAAAATTTATCTTTGGGACAGAGCTGAGAGCAAAGTTCAGGCATTTTCCCTGACTGCATCAAAAGTTTCCCGGCAGCTTTTGTATCCCCTGCGGCAATGGATCGGAGCACCTCGGGAATAGGATTGTGCTGCGGACAAGCTTTCACACACGCTCCGCATTGAATGCATCGGCTGCTTTCAAGAATGGCATTTTTCAAAGAGAAGGTTTCTTGAGGAGCATCAAAAGAGGCCTTAGAAACGACAGATTGTTCCGTTGCAGCCCCTCTTGGGAACCTCTCTTTTAGATAGACAACATTAGCCGTCTTTTCCTCCGAACATTTCGACTTCTTTAATAATGGAAAAGAAATCGCAGAGACAGGACAGCGCTGTGCACAAGCTCCGCATTTCAGACATCTGGAACTTTCCGCACTCGGAACCGTCTTCTTCAGATCAATCCCTTCCGGACAAGCATTCCTGCAGACCTGGCAGTTTAGGCCGAAAGCTCGGAGGCACTTCTGACCATCAACCTTCGGAACGAATGTCTTATTTAATCGGCTCACTAAAGAAATAAAGGCTCCGATTGGACAAATAAATTGACACCATCTTCTCAAAAAGAAGATTTCCAGGAAAAGCACTCCGAGAATCACAAGCGGAGTAATTGTCGGGTCATTGAACTTCAGCATATGAACAATGCCGATAATGAATGCGAAGGTTAGCCCGGCCGGACAAATTAAACAGAAAACAGGGAAAGAAAAAATTGCAGAAGAAACTAGCGCGGCCGCCAGCACAAAAAACGGCCCTTTCTTCTCAAGTGCAGCTGAATTAATGAAAGTAGCTTTGGAAGACAACGACGTTTGAGCCGAAGCACTCGATTTTTTGGGTTCCGAAGAAGTCTCTTCTCGAGAGGGACTTGTGCCTTCATCTTCGGAATCATTCACACAAGATGTCTCCTGCTTTGGTTCGGCTCCGAAGATTTTTCTTAAAGGCGGAACGGGACAAAGCCAGCCGCAGAAAAATCGCCCGAACACCACCACAAGCGCTACGAATACTCCAAGACAAATGAGAACGGATAAAGCCGGAGAACCGGACGCAAAAATGGTTTCTAATGCGCCAACCGGACAAATCTGAGCGATAGACCCAATGCCAAAGGAAGAAAGAGTCCCCCACCCTGTCTGCCAAATCACACCGCAGACAACAGCTAAAAGGAAAAGGCCAAGAGACAATGCGCGAAGAATAGAAAATTTTTTCATAATTGCTCCTATGCTTTCTCTGCCTCTAAAGACACAATTTCAATGCCGCGTTGATTTCGCCCGGTATAAGCCTGGAGCACATTGGCCGGGCAAATATTTTCACACACGCCGCAGCCGTTGCACTTGTCATTGTCAATGACCGGAACCTTTCCTTCGGCTAAAGAAATAGCATCATAAGGACACGCTTCTTTGCATTTGGTACAAGCCCGAGTTCTAAGAGCAATGCAGATATCGGTTAAACGAGCCTTTCCGACCGGTGTAGTCTCTCCCGAATACGCCGTAAGCGCTCCGGTTGGACAAACCTCAATGCATTTGTCGCAGAAGTCGCAGGAACCGTATCGGTAATTCATGACCGGAGTTCGCAGATTCAGCACGCCGTCTGCGAGACCTCCAATCGAAATGACATTGGTGGGACAAATACTTCGGCAGCGATCACAGCGGATGCACTTAGATAAAAAGTTTTTATCCTGTCCACCGGGCGGTCGAATTACTGGTGCCGATTCGACTTTGGAAGCGCCCCACCCGAGCGCAAAAAGAGCACCCGAAACTCCCACAGACAACAAAAGGCCCCTTCGGCCGATGGAAGAAGATTGAGAACTCATAGCAGCAGCCTCCTTGCCGATTAATCCAACAGATTGCCTATGCCTTACTTTTGAGATTCAGAACAAAAGTCCAAGCGGGCATAAGTCGAGGTCATCATTATTTTTTGAGGAAAGAGCAATAGTTTTATTGTTTCAGTTACCAGCTGACTATCTGCCTATAGCTTCGTAACGAAATTCTTGGTATCGGGGAAATTTAAATTTTCAATTGGAGGCCTCGTCAAACTGCACCCCGCTAAGCATCCTTTGATGGTCTTGACAGGTTCCTTCAAGCATCATCGCCGCTCCGCGGTAGAAGCAAGAGTCAACATTCTCGTAGATTTTGTTGAGAAATTTAGGCAGCCAATTAAAAATGTGCGTCTCAAGAAATGTCGCTTGATCCCGCAGAAAATTCATATATTCCGGTGATGCAGGCTTCTCATTTTTTGCTCTCCGGCAAAGATAAGCCAAGTAATCCAGCTCTAGCGCTATATGATCGTCATACAGGTCGCTCTGATTTTCGAGACCGTGTTCTCTATAGATCCGGCGGACTTGTTCATACGCTTCCTGCATGACGAGCCCCTGAGCACTGGTGTAGACCGACTCATAAGGATAAGCTGCTTTCGAGCCCGCAGTTCCGATAAAGGCCGCCGCGTACTCGGCCGCCAAAAGATCAAGTTGATTATCAGGCCCCTCTTGACGGATCGCTTCATCGATCCATCTCGCCCCTTTGCTGATAAGAGGATGGTCACAATAGTCAGATAGCTTAAGACCGAGAAGCTCCTCCTTTGCGTCTTGCGTGATTTCGGATTTGAATAAACGAGAAAGCAAGGTGTAGTTAATTTCGAAATCGAACAACTCCTCGTAGCTCGGGTACATAGGTAGTACTATCTTAGAATCATTTAGCTGCATGTCTGGTTCCCAAGAACAGGTCGGGGCCGAAGCTCCGACCCTATGAATTAAGGTTTGAAGAAATGCCACGCGGCCTGGCCGATGTCCAATAGCAAATTCTGCCATACAAATACGGCGATAAAAATCCCTGCCAACCCGACAGCTGCCAAGAGCATCTTTGCTTTTCTAGTAAAGGCGCCCGCCAGCGGAAGTACAACGCCGCAGAGGCCGCATCCGATCCAAAAATTCAGACTCAGACTCCCGGAAAGAATTTCGCGAGCCCCCTCCGACGTTTCCGGATCCCAAAGAAGATATCCGGCATATGCCGCATAGCCAAGACCGGTAACGCAAGCTGCAGCCGCAGAAGATATTTTTGCTTCAGCTATCTCAGCATCTTCAAATTCGCATTCCACAAGAAAGCAAAGTGAAGCGGCGCTCCAGTACAAACCGATGAAAGGAAGCATCAGCATGTAAGAGTTGAGCACGGGACGCCAGCTCATCACCATATTCGCTCCAAGCGCGAAAACCGCAATGAGAGAAAAAAGCGCTGAAATCAAGCTGAAAGCCCGAGTCTTTGTCTGATCCGCTTCTCGATAAAGGCAGATAAGATAAATCAAGCCTGCGGCCAGAGCGCCCGTGACGCCAATCATCTCCCAGAATAGCCATGACTTTGGATTTCCGAAGACACCCAAAATCATACTTGGCCTTCCAAGATTCGAGATCGCCGCAAAACCGCCCAGACTTAAGCACACAAACCCGAGTGCTGCGCAGATCTTCAGAGTCCTCTCAGTAAAGTCGGAGAACTCTGAAGCGGCCAGGGCAGCGAAAAGACCGGCACCTACGCAAAGTAAGGCTGCAAAGATTGATAAAGTCCAGTCGCCGACCATTTCTTCTCCTTATAGCATCTTCGGAGGTTTGTTCATCCATACACCGGTCTTCTTATGAAGAATATAACGGACGGAAGGATGGTTTCCGGAGTCCGGCATGCTGTGGACGTTCTCTTCGCCGGCAGCGGCAAGTACCTTGGAAACTTCGCTCTCCGGATCGTCTATATCCCCGAAGAAACGAGCACTTGCGCAGCAGGCTTTAACACAGGCCGGCTGCTCGCCGACTTCCTGCAAATGACGGCAGAGAGTGCATTTTTCCACAACCTTATTTTCCGGATTAAAGGAACGGGCACCGTAGGGGCAAGCGGCGATGCACATCTTGCAGCCGATGCATTTTTCCTTATCCACGAGTACTTGGCCGTCTTCGGTTTTGAAGGAAGCTCCGGTAGGACAGACTTTCACGCAAGGTGCGTCGCGGCAATTCTGACAAACGGTTGGCAGGAAGTACTGCTTGAGTTCGGGAAATTTTCCGACGGGTCCGATGGAAAGTACTTTGTTGTAGTACACACCGAGAGGAACATTGTTTTCATTCTTACATGCGACTTCACATGCAAAGCAGCCGATGCAGCGGTCGAGGTCAATTACGAGAGTTTTTTGTGCCATTTTTTATCCTTCGATCTTTGGGGTGTTCTCTGATGGAGCGGGCATCCAGACTTTGAACTGCTCCGGTTTCGTCCATACGCCTTCCGGTCCTTTATCTGCTTTAGAGATTCGAACTTGGTAGCCGCGAAGTGTGTACGTACCTACCATGTCGTTAAACGGAGCCGTGTTCTTAGAGAGAACGTTCACATTGGCTTCTTTCCAGCCGTGAGTGTCAGAGGCAAGTTTTTCCGGGAACCAGAAGCGTTCCATGTAAAGAACACCCGGATTGATACCCTCGGTTAATCTTGCTTTACCCTGTGTCTTACCGCGCTTAGATTCAATCCATGTCCAATCCCCTTGCTTAATGCCGTACTTGGCGGCCGTCTCCGGATTAATCCAAACTTCGGGAACAGGATAGATTTCACGCAGATAAGGAATGTTCCTGAGAGTGCTGTGGTGGAACATAGGCAGACGTCCATTGGTCATCACAAGCGGGTACTCTTTGGCAATTTCTCTGTTCGGACTTTCGTAAGGTTCCATGTAGTAAGGCAGCGGATCGTAGTCTTTTTCTACCGGATCAAGTTTTTGCAGAGCGTACGGAGCACCGGTGCGTCCCATCGTGATGAAACGGTCGGTATACAGTTCCAATTTCTTTGAAGCTGTGCCGAAGCCTACCGGGAGACCTGTCTTCGGATTGATCTTCTTATAGACGTAGTAGCTGTTCCATTTGTCATACGGCATTGCTTCGATAAAGCCTTTTTTCTTCAGCTCAGCAAACGTAATATTGAGCGGCTTGAGTTTCAGATCCAAGATTTCATCCATTGAATCCCACTGCGGAAGATCTGCTCCCATGAATTCCGGATCAAAGGACTTACGGCATACTTCGTGACCTAATTCACCGCAGCGCTTGAGAATTTTTGACCAAATAACTGTTTCGTGGCGTGTTTCCCAAGTATGCACGACAGCTTGACGAGCCCAAACCGTATTGAGAGACTCAGCAAGGAAATCGGTTTCGAGCCATTCTGTTGTAGGCAGAAGCATGTCCGCATACATAGAGAAGGATGTTGGGTAGTTAAACATATGGACGATGAAGTCCACGTGTTTAGTGGCTTCAGCCCAAGAACCTGCATCGCCGACGACTCCGAGCTTATTGCCGGAGCGCTCGAGCCATACTTTGATCGGGTATGGCTTGCCGGTCATGATCGCTTCCTGGATTCGGCTTGGCTGAGCTGCGTCCCAAGACAGAAGTCCTTTGAACTCTACGCCGCCGAGGCGTTTAGCAAGCTGACCCGGAGGCAGCAGGCGTTCACAGCGGGATACCAGGCTGTTCTTAGGCGGCACAGCCAATGGATTTCTGTTCATCAACGTTCCGGGTTTTTCCACATATCCCATTAAGGCGTTAAGGATGACGGCACCCATAGCCGCCTGAACGGAGTTCGGGTTCTGGTCGGTTGCTACACCCAAGGAGATTCCTCCCGGGCCCTCAGCGTAGATCTTGATCGCTTCTTCAATCTTTTCAGGTTTCAGCCAGCAGGTTTCTCCGGCTTTTTCAAGTGTCCATGGTTCTGCTCTTTCCTTGAGCAGGCGGAAACCGGTCTTGTAAGTTTTCCCGTTGTGAGTGAATTCGCCGTCTAGAACCGGATCAAGATTGTCGTTCCATGGATAGGGAAGCGGCTGAGGCTGGTTGGTTTTTGCATCCCAAACCACAAAATCTTCTTTTTTACCGTCTTTGAAAAGCTCATTGGCCTTGACTGTCATCTTAGTCTTTGTGTCGACCAGATAAGGCAAGTTTGTCCATTTAAGCACAAAATCTTTGTCGAAAAGATTGTGAGCAATGATGTAGCGTATCCAAGCAAGCTGAAGAGCCACGTCGGTACCGGGACGTACAGGAAGCCAAACATCGGCTTTGGCTGCGCTCGGCGCAAATCTCGGGTCGACAGAAACAGTTTTAACCCCTTTTGCTCGAAGGTTAGCAAGGGCATGACCGCCGCCTGCCGGACAGCTGTAGGAGACGTCAGTTCCCCACAGGACGATGTTTTTCATCGGAGTGTTTTTGTTGTAGATTTCCAGAGCGCATTCGTCAGCGATGGATGTAGAAGGTCCGCCGTACATCATGCCGAAGGCCAATGTTCTGGGAAGGAAGCACTGTGCGCATCCCGGTTCATACCAGTTAGGCGTACCGAAAATGTTGCAGAATCTGGCAATCATTCTAAAGTGCGGGTTTCCGCCGCCTCCGGTGGAGGCCATTACCGATTCAGCACCGTACTTTTCTCTGGCTTCCATCATTTTGTGAGCAATGATATCAATTGCCTCATCCCAGCTGATGCGTTTCCATTTATTCTCTCCGCGCTCTCCGACTCGAATCATCGGATACTTGTTGCGGTCCGGATGATAAAGAGCATTGATGCCGGAGAGACCTTTGGCGCAGAGTGTTCCGTCTGTCATCGGATAGTTCGGATCTCCCTCAATTTTAATGACACGGCCGTTGCGGACATGAGCACGGACACCGCAATTATGAATGCAGGCACGGCAGGTAGTAGTAATAATCTGAGTGTCGTCTTTTTGAGAGTCCGTTGGTTTTTGCGCAGTTGAAGTTCCGGCAGAAAAAGCCGGAGAAAACGGCGAAGCTGCTGTTGCGCCGGCAACGGCGGCTGCCTTGACGAAACTTCTGCGGCTAATTTGGGATAGTTTCATAAAGTTACTCCAAGGATTAAGAGTTTGGGGGATAGAAAAATTGGTACAAATTCCTCCCCTTCGGATGCTCTTCAGGCATCCGATGAGAACGAGATAAATAAAACTGTGGGCCCGGGATTGGCCTTTAAACTGCAGCCCTAATCTTTAGGACTAAGTGGTATTTGAGTGACGTTTTTCATGATGGGGAGCTATTAGTTATTGGGGATGACTCCATTCTATTTTTCTTCTTCAGTTGTTAATAGAGCATTTTTGTCTGTCACTCTTCAAAAATAACAATGTCACAATAATTCAATAAGTTATAGATAAATTTTAGGAACACCACGCAACGAATGTATTGATCAGAACGATTTTTGCCTATAGGATCACCTCTAAACCTACCCCCTCAAAATGCAGTATGAAGCAAAAAGATAACTTGCTTGCCTGGCGTGCGCTCACAGTCACTGTAGAGACAGGCAACATTACTCAGACGGCGTTGCTTCTTGATCTAGACAGCGCAAAGGTTTCCAGGCTTATTGCCGGATTAGAAAAAGACGTTGGTTTTGAGCTTCTGGTTAAAAACAAACGGCCGTTCATTCCCACGGATAGATGTCGACAGATTCTTCCGATGGTCATACCTTTGTTGGACGGATTCAGCAAACTTGATGAATTTTGCGAAGGCACCTCTTATAAGATTTTGATTCGGTTTTCTGCTCCGGTCGAGATGACTCAGCAGTTCTATTCGCAGGAATTGATGCAGTATTCTCGGCTCAATCCTCGCGTTCAGTTTTCCATGCTTCCGGAAATGACAGTTCGGGATCTGTTAAACGGAGATACCGATATTGCTGTCGTAAACCACTCACCGGCAGATCAATCGGAAATCGTTGCACGTCACGTGGTTTCAAACTCTACGCCCATATTTGCCTCCCCGCAATACTTGGAAGCTCATGGAGTTCCTCGAACTCCCGAAGATTTGTCCCAGCATGTCGGCCTATTACAGGTTATGCCCAATAGTGCGCCGACTATGCTTCTGTATCGTGACGGTGTCCCAAGCAACATTATTCATTGGCGTGAAATTTATCTAAGTCACGATCAATTACTTATTAGGAACATGGTGTTGAACCACCAGGGCATTACGCCGGATTTATATCTGGGCCACGTCGTTCAAGAGCTCAAGGAAGGAAAAATAGTTCCTATTCTTCCCGGCTGGGAGCGCCAGGACTGGAATATGCACATACTTGCGCGGCGTGATCGATATTTGTCGGATCCCGCGATAAGAGACTTTGTAAACTGGTTTTCTCAGGTAGAAAACAGAGGATGCATCGAGCGAATTATGGCGGCTAGAAGTGCAATCGAGGAGGCACGAGCAAAAGGTCTCGTTCCAAATTTCGAATAAAGCCGATTAGCTCTCGCTGCCGTCTGCGAGAGCTTTCAATTTATTATCTCGTCTTACTGGGCGTTTTCTGTGGCGATACCGCCGAATTCAATACCTACCACATAGGCAACGGCAAAATTATCCAGCGGCATGTCAGGAACAACAAAGCGGAATTGGTTCTTGCTTCCGGCTTGAATAACTTTGGTTTCTCGCGTCAGCAAATAAGCGTTCTTGTAGGCGTCAGGATTGCCTTCGGCATCTTTGCCGAATACGTGAATCGTAAAGTGAGCATTCGTATAGGTAATGCTCTGCGGATTGACAACCGTCAGAACAAATTCCGAACCGTTTCCGTTCTTCACGGGCTGATCAATGCCTAGAAGAAAGACTGCGCCGGAAGTAGATACCGGAGAAAGCTTAGGATCAGCCGGCATCAAAGGAATGGAGGATGTGGGAACGATACTTTCAAGGTAGTTCACTCGTTTTTGGAGCATCAGCACCGCTTCCTTCAAATCTTCAACCTGCTGCTTCAGTGTAGGTACTTGGCTTTTTGCTGTTTGGGCCAAGACCCCCGTGGAACAAAACAAAACGGCAGAGGCTGCGGCAGCTGCGATTAATAGTTTTTTCATGCTTAAATCTCCAAAATGATGGTGATTAAGCTTATCAACTCGGCCGACAGCCTCCATGAGTTCATCCTTATTTGAGCAGTAAGCGTGTAAAACTTTTTGACCGGTGAATTAAAAACCGGTGCTTCTTTTCGTTACGTCACGAAAAAACTCACCGGTCCGTTGCAAAACTACTTGATTACTTCAAGTATTCAGCAAAGTCTTTATCGAGCTTGGCTAAAGCATCGTTAATTTTTTGCTTCTGCTCCTGAGTCCATTTCTCTTGGTCCTGAATGGAAGCCTGCATGATATCAAGCTGCTTTCTCATCTCGGCCGGCTGCGGACCTCCGGCAGTTTTCCGGTTCTTAATAATTTCAATCGGATTCAAAGTAGCTTTAAACTGTTCTTCAGACATCGGCAGATTAGGATTACCGGTTGGATATTCGGACTTAATCACTTCGCTGTAGATTCTCTTTGCTTCTGCATATGGAAAATCTAACGGCTTGATGTCATGAGCTCGTGCATATCCGACCACCTGGCTTGCAAAATGGTGCCCCACGCGGAACGGCAGCTTGTACTCTCTCATCAGAACGTCAGCAACTTCCTGAGAAGCAGTCCAGTCAAGATTGAGCTCCTCCAAGGCACGCTTTGGATTGATTCTTAACGCCGTTAAGCACTTGTCAAAACTTTTCAGCATAGCCAGCGTTTGTTCCATCGTCGGCCAGTAAGAAGCTCCTTTTGGATCACTAAATCCTGGAGCGATATTGTGTGCACGAATCAACATTGTCTGAGCATCGCCAAATACTGTGCTTGCAGCTTTCCTAGTATTGATCAACAGTCCCGGATTACGTTTCTGCGGCATAGCGGAAGAAACGTAAGTATTGTCGCCCCCTTCTTGAAGAATAATCCAAGGACGCGGTTGAGCGTATTGAGTCATCACGTCTTGGATGAAGGTTCCGACATGCAAAGCGATTCCCGTAACAACATTGGAGATTTCGATCAATTCATCAATCGGCTTTGTCTGAGCGGCATCGTACGCATTTAATACCGGTGCTTTAAATCCCAGATAATCCGACATGCGCTGACGATTCAGCGGCCAGCTGGTTCCATTCAGCACAGTCGTTCCCATCGGAGAATAGTTAATCCGCTCATAGCATTCTTTCAGCTTCTGCTGATCACGTTCAAAGGAAGCAAGGTAACCGAAAAGATAGTGCGCATAACTATTGGGCTGAGCTGCAACACCGTTGGTGTAATTCGGAACGACGGTGTCGATATTTTTCTCTGCGATGTTCTGCAGGAGCTGCATTGTCTTAGCCAGAGCCTCGGAAATGGAGAGAATGTAGTCTCTGAGAATCATTGTGTTATATGAGGCATGCATATCCTGGCTGGAGCGGCCGATGTGAAGCATCGTGGCATCCATTCCGACTTTCTTAATCAACTCCGGTTCATAAGCGATCACTTTGTTCGGTCGTTTGGCGCCAGGTTTTGAAGCATCAGCAGCAACTTCTGAAATTCCTTTTGCTATCCTTTTTGCCAAATCCTTATCTAACAAATTCTCATCAGCGTTGATGACTACGGAAGCCTTATTCATCTCCGTTAGCCAATAAAATTGGTCACGCTGCGGAGCAGCTTCGGACACTGAGACCAGTGACAGTGCAGCGGCCAAAGCGGTTGCTGAGAAAGTCTTTAATTTGTTCATAGTTCCTCCTTGGTGATGTCTAATTTGAAGTCAATCAGGCCTTCTTTTGTCCTTATTCTGCCTGGCAATAAACCGAGACCTGAACTTTCTATTCTGAGTGTATCTCAGAACTCTCTTGCCTTAGAAAAAAAATTATTAGCCCACAGATTCTGCAAGGACAGAGAATTTCAAGAAAAATAGACCCCTAACACGATCAAAAAAAGGACGGCGTTCCGCAACTAGCGTCCTTTTTCAAAACTACAAAAAGCTCTCAGCCTATTCCTTCAGACTCTGCTCCAGCAAGGCTCTTTCCGTCATCAAAAACACAGTCATCGTAGAAGCGATGTTTTGCAGATCTTCGTTTTCTGTTGATTCCCGAATCTGTTTTGCAATGGCTTTGCCAACCGGAAGAAGATGATCCTCAACCAGTTCTAAAAGATCTTTCCCGTCTTTGCCCTGCATGACCAAAACTGTGGCAAAGGCCATTTCCATCGAAAGAGAATCAGCTTCCATTTCTTTTTCAGGCCTAGGCTGGAAATTATGCTTCCCGTAAAGCTCTTTGATGTCTCTCCAAGCCCCTTGGCAAAGAATTCCTTCTTCGCTTCTGTAAACGGATTCAGACAAAGGGATGGTTCTGGAACCAACGCCGTAAAACAGCTTTGCATACTCGGCTTCCAGCTTATTTCCTTCCTGAGGAGGTTCTGAAAGCGTGTCTGCCGTCACATTGGATCCGCTTAAAAAAGCATTTTCTCCGCGGACAAAAGCTTCTACCATCGGAAAAACATCCAGCAAGGGCTGAACTCTTTTATCGCCGAAAAAGTGACTGAAGAATTCGTAACAACCTAACCGGCTGCCTTTGTATTCCTCCAGAAATTCTTTTGCACTCTGCGTCATACACTTCCTTTCGTTAAAAATCCCCGCCTAATTGCTCAAGCGGGGGCAAAAATGTTTATGTAATTTTTGAACAACTTATCGGTTATCTAACTTTATCAGCTAGACCGGCAATGTCGCAATGGCTGGCAATATAACGAACCTTCGGTTGTGTACCGGCTTTTTCGTTCATTGCCACAGACTTGGCCACGAGGGCCTTCTGATCATCAGTTAAGTTGTCATAGTCGACAAACATCAATGCATTTACTGCACAGGCTTCCACGCATTTCGGAGGTAAGCCTTTAGAAGTCCTCTGCGGGCAGAGTGTGCATCTTTCTGCTTTGCCCGGAGTCCTCTTTTGGTGATCCAGCAACGGAACAATAACCAACTCATCCTTGTCGTAATAAGAAGTCTTTCCGCTGGTATTAAACTGCGGAGCGCCATACGGACAAGCAGCCAAGCAAGCCTTGCATCCGACGCATTTGCTCTGATCGACAAGGACTTCACCGTTCGGTCCTTTATAGATAGCCTTGACCGGGCAAACCGGCAAGCAAGCTGGATTATCGCAGTGCTGGCAGCTTACACGGTAGTAGTTAATGATGTTTTCTTTGACGTTTTCGTTGCGGTGAATTTGATTCCATTGAATGTTCGGCGCAACTTTATTTTCCTGTTTGCAGGCGATAAAGCAAGCCTGACATCCAATGCAGTTGTCAACATTGACGAGTATTCCGTATCTGCTCATGATCAGGCCTCCTTAGTGATTTCAACACAGGTTTCAAAGTACGGTGCATAGCCGGACAGCTTGTCGAATGTACGCGGAATAAGAACCTGAGAGTTCTGATTTCCTCTCCATCCGTACTGCATGCCTACCAGTCCCGGAGGAACGATGATGGAGACTCTGGCTTTTCCGTGACATTCGCCGTTCTGATTCTTAAGAACGATCTTGTCTCCTTCTTTAATACCTCTGGCTGCCGCGTCTTTCGGATTGATATCGATAGTAGACATCGGTTCGATTTCCAAAGAGTAAGGAGAGTCGGAGCGCACTTTGGAGTGTGTGATGTAGGGAGCGCGTGTACCGTTGATTAACTTCAGCGGATACTGAGCGGTCGGCTGCATCGGCTGTTGATATTCCGGATAAGTTCCTAAGTTGAACTTCTTGGTGATTTCAGAAACCAACTCTATCTTGCCGGACGGTGTTTCAAAGCCTGGCTGACCGTCATGTCTCAAGAGACCTTTTTCGTACTTCAACGGTTCTTGTTTCTGTGCTTTGACAACGGTCATGTTAGGCAGATTCTTCTGAGCTTCTGCATACGTTGTTCCCCACTTCTGAAGAATGGAGTCGCAGGCTTTAACGGGATCGCCGTCAAAGAAGTCTTTCGGATCGGCAACAAGCGCACCGATCTGGAATGCAATCCACCAGTCTTCTTTAGCTTCGCCCAATGGTTTGACCGGTTTTCTGACTGCTACTTTATTTCCGAATGTTGCAAACGGAGCGTAACGTTCATAGTTCATCGCTGCCGGAAGAATCAAATCAAGATTCTTATGAGAAATATCACGATAGAAGTAGTCGGTTGCAAATGCAAAATCCATATTCTTGATAGCTTCGGCATACACATCCGGCTGCGGCCAAATCATGACGTTGAAACCGAATCCGCAGAAAGCCTTAAGCTTGCCTTCTTTAACCCATTCAGGAAGCTTATTAGGATTAAATTGAACCTGTGTGTAGTTCCAAACCGGCACGAAGTCCTTATCTAAACGATCTTTCTTATGGGATTGGAACCACTTGTAGTCCACAAACTCTTTGGTAAGACCATTGTCATGGCAGATATAGCCTTCCGGACCGACTCCGAATAATGCACCGCCGGGAATATCTACGTAGCCGAGAATAACAGGAACGCACAACCAAGCACGGGAATTATTTACACCGTTTGTAGAATGAGACAATGACTGAGAAGTCAAAGTAAAGCTGCCTGGACCTTGAGCGTAAGCATGAGCAGCTTCTACAACAAGATTTGCCGGTACACCGGTCAACTCTTCAGTTTTTTCCGGAGTAAATTGTTTGCAGTAGTTGCGGTACTCTTCTACTCCATGAACCCACTTGTCGCAGAATTCTTTGTTGTATAAACCTTCCTCAAACAGCACACGGCAAACACCGGCTGCTAAGGCAGCGTCCGTTCCCTGACGAGGCTGCAGATGAACATCGGCAAGTTCAGCTGTCTTTGTACGGCGGACATCGACAACGACGATCTTTACACCGCGTTTTTTAGCGGCTCTTACACCGTTTAACCAACCATGCGGTTTTGACCATGCGCCGTTTGTAGCGATTACCAAATAGCTCTTAGTTTTCGGGCCGCAGCCGCCGCCGGAATATTCCACACCGAAGGTTAATTCTTCAGCAAGCATGGAGCCTTTACGGCAAGCAACGGAGGATTCAGTAGCATAGTGCCAAGAACCGAAATGACGAGCCAAGCGCATAACAGCGGGACGAGGTTCCTTAGGGTCACCGCAGAAGAAAAGAACGGATTCCGGACCATATTTTTCACGGACCGTCTTCAAATTGGCGGCAATCATAGCCAAAGCTTCTTCCCAAGAGCATCTGACAAACCCAGGATCATCACTGCCTTTCGGGTTTGTTCTCTTCATTGGATAAAGAAGGCGATTCGGGTTATAGAGTCTCTGCAGAGTTGCCAGAGCCTTGTTGCAGAGAAGTTTCTGCTGATGTTCTTTCCAATTACCGACAGACACAATGGTGTTGCCTTGTTTTTGGAATTTAATACCGCACATCGGCATTTGGTTGCAGTTATCGCAGATAGTAAAGCCGGTTTCTTCAGCTTCCTGTGCCTTAGCGGCTCCTGTGATAAACATCGAGGCTGCACTCGGTACTGCTGCAGCAATTGGGATAGTTTTGAATAAGCCGCGACGGCTCAAAGTTACATTGAGGTTTGTCATTAATTATCTCCTCCGAGAGAAGGAAGTTATAGTGGGGTGCTATCACTCTAATATTTTCCCAAAGCCTCAATTAGACTAGTGTACTTTCCTTGGTTATCCCTAGATTTCTCATCCCAATTACCTAGGAAATTATCCTTAGGGTTATCTCTCAGTACAAAAATATCCTATTGATTTATATGCCAATAATTTGGTTGGAAACTCTGGAATCTTTATTATTTCCTTTATCGCTGCTCTTAACGAGTTCCAAATGCGGGCTCTTAAGCTGAATGCGCCTTATCGGCCTATCTATCCGGAACTTTTAAGGCGTGTCTTCTAAAAGATCGAATACAACCAACAGAGCCTTTCCGGCTAGTGCCAACAAGTTACCAGCGTTCAATGTGCATTAGCTCTGCTCATCTTCAAACAGAATTTGTTCGGCTAATGTTCTAGGATAGTTGTAGGAATCAGCTTCGTCCATGCAGCCTCTAATCCACAGATAAAACGGCTCCAGCAGCTCTGGATTAACTAAAACAAATTCACCATCTCGTTTCCAGTTCTTCTCACGAATCCATTTATGGAGGACTTTGTCCAGCCAGACGGAAGAACAATTTGTCACTAGAACCTGATACTTCCTAGTCAACGGCACCGGCATACGAATCATTTTTCTGCCTTCATTGTCATAGACCATAGTTCCGTAATTCAAGGCCCATGTCGAAGTCAATGCTTTGAGCTTGTCTTCGGTACTCAATAGAGACAAACAGCAAAAACCGACACGATCAGAGAGGCTTGCAAGTTCAAACTGGACTTGGAGCAGCTCGTTAATGATTCGATCCTGTTTGGCGACTCCTGTCAAAATACTTTGCGGAACACAGACAACCTCCGCCTTTGTCACTGCAAAGTAATGTCCGGCAGCAGGACGGCCGGAAAAGAAATTTAGGTTGCCGGCAGCAATATGTCCGGGAGTTGATAAAGCAATGGCCTGAGTCTCGCCGCTAGTAGAACCAATTGCCCGACCGGTCACACCTTTTGTCACTAAAACTACGTGGTCAACCTTCTCTTTTGAGGAAAAAATTTTCTCGCCTTCTCTCAATGTTCTGACGATTCCCAACTTCATAAAGAGCTTTTCGAGAATGGGATGCAGACGATGATGAATCCATGGCATGACCGGCACTTTAGAGTAAATTGCATCCGCGGAATTGGTTTTGTTCTTCCCCTGAACAATTGATGCGTACCAACTTTGACTGAACTTTGCCATGTGAGGTTAGGTTGTTATTGTTATAGATAGTCGAAATAAATGTTGTTATAGCGTTAGATAATAATCGAGGTTTTCCTTGTATTTTAATTTTTAACTATTTTGTTTAAGTTAATCAAAGCAATGCTTCAACTTAAGTGCTACAGCAGAAAAGTGAGTGAATTATTCGTGATAAAGGAGGCTTGACCGAAAATCAGACCTCCTTACGTTTATAGAGCCAATTAGAGGTTGCCTCCCGGTGCGGTCGTCTTGGCACCGCCTTCTTTGGGTTCTCCTAACTTCGCTTTGAAAAACTCTATTACGGCATTAATGACATTAGGTTGATACCAGCTGATATCACCATGCTTAGCATTTTTCATCAAAATATATTGGGCATCAACGTTTTTTTGCTTCAAAGCTTCATACATCTGTTTGCTCTGAACGGGACTCACCAAAGGATCCTCTGCGCCGTGCATCAGAAGGAAAGGAGGTTCGGTTCCGTCAACATGTCCGATAGGGCTCGCGTCTAATGCTTTCTCCGGAGTTTCTAAAACGGAGGCACCGGCAAAATCTCTGAATGCCGGGCCATTGACTAAAAGAGCTTCTGTGACTGCAGCGGAGTCGTGTACTTTTCGAATGTTTTCCGGATGTCCTTCACCGATATTTCTTAGGTCAGAAATGCCGTAAATGGACACAACCGCTTGAACATCTGAATTTTGATTCAAATAGTCGCCCGCATCCCACTTCTTTTCGCCATTGGTAGCCCCTACCATCTGAGAGACATAACCGCCGGCAGAGTCTCCAAGAACACCGATTCTTTCCGGATCAATCCCGAATTCTTTAGCATGTTCTCTTAAAAATCTAACGGCTGCTTTACCATCTTGCAGGAGTGCCGGAAATTTATTCGGAACAGTACGATATTCACAAGCAGCTACGACAAAACCAGCCTTTGCCAAAGCCATCCGCATTTCTGTGTACTTTTCATAATCGGCGGAAGTAAAGCCGCCACCGGGAAAATAAATGATCGCAGGTTTGAGCTTGTTGTCACGAGGAATCAGCACTGTCATGCGCAACGCCCGATTATGTCTTAAGCCTTTAATCTGAGAGTAAATAATGCCGCCGATAGTATCTATCTGACCGTTTTCTATTTTGGGAGAGATGACAGTGGCACCTTTTGAATATCCGAGTAATTGGGTGTCATCAGCCATGGCAACGGAAGAAGAAAAGGCAGAAAGAGAAAGAAGAGCCGCTGCCATGGAAATCTTAAAAATAGTTTTCATATTGCCTCCCAAAGTGATGAAGAAATTATCATCGATATCCGTAGAGGCAACAACCTAACCATTTAGGTAGTTGAGATAGAGATTTCTCTGTCAAAAATCATGGGTCGGATTGAAATTATGCTGAAACTCACGGAGTTTTCGCCCTTCACGCTTAGTCGGGCGCCCTTTATGGTCAGCTCCCGGAACCGGTATTAAAGCCGCGGCTTCTTTAATCTGTTCCCGTTTAAATTTACTTTCTTCCGTCTCCTCGTAAAGAGTCGCTGCAACAGGAGCCGGGCCTCTTTTTCCGGAAAGAGCTTTAACAATCACTATAAAGCGCTCAGAGCCTCGAAATATTTCCAGCTCATCTCCTACTCTGACCTCTTTACTCGCCTTAGCACGAGCCTTATTGACCTTTACACGGCCCAATTCAATATTGTCTTGAGAAAGAGTTCTGGTTTTGAAAAATCGTGCAGCCCAAAGCCATTTATCTAAACGGATGGAATCGAGTTCTGTTTCAGCCTTGTTTCCCATTAGTACCTCCCAAAACAAAAGTCCGCAATTTGCGGACTTTTGAAAATATCATCGAAACTAAAAATTATTCAGCTTTAGCTTCTTCTTTTGCTTCAGCAGCTGGCTTGTTATCCGTAGTCTTCTGAACCAATTCTACATAAGCCATCGGAGCATTGTCGCCTACACGGTAACCCATCTTAAGGATACGAGTGTAACCGCCGTTTCTTTCTTTGAACATCGGTCCGATTTCGTTGAAGAGTTTGACAACCATTTCGCGATCACGAAGTCTGTTGAAAGCCAAACGTCTGTTGGCAACTGTCGGTTCCTTGGCAAGAGTGATCATCGGTTCTACAACGCGACGAAGTTCTTTTGCCTTAGGCAATGTTGTCTTGATAGCTTCATGACGAAGAAGGGAGTTCATCATGTTGCGGAGCATTGCCAAACGGTGTGCAGATGTACGGTTTAATTTACGGAGACCAAGTTTATGACGCATTTTATAAATTCCTTAAAAAGTCTTTGTTAGGGTGCCTTTTAGGCATCTCCCGTCTCTTCTATCCCTACCGGGCGGGCGGGTTTGAAAGCCGTGATTGTACACAGCTTTCTGATTTAAAACAATAAATACGACAAGTACTACAAAAAATTAGTAATCAAGTCCTACTGGTGGCCAGTTGTCTAACTTCATACCTAAAGTCAGACCATGAGTTCCGAGAACTTCCTTGATCTCGTTAAGAGATTTTCTGCCTAAGTTAGGTGTCTTAAGAAGTTCATTTTCGGTTCTCTGAATAAGGTCGCCGATGTAGTAAATATTTTCAGCCTTCAAGCAGTTGGCAGAACGAACTGTCAATTCAAGATCATCAACCGGACGGCGGAGGATCGGATCAACTGGAGGCTGTGGTTTAACAACCGGGATTTCCTGTTGCTGCGGGATGACAGGCTGAGCCTGAACCGGAACAACTGGTTCAATGCCGATAGTGGCAATGCCGCCGAAGACGGAAAGCTGATCCTGAAGAATATGGGCAGCCTGACGGACTGCTTCTTCCGGAAGGATGGCGCCGTTTGTATCAACGGAAAGAACAAGTTTGTCCAAGTCTGTACGTTGTTCAACACGAGCGTTTTCAACTTTGTAAGCAACACGAAGAACAGGAGAGAAAGAAGCGTCCATGATGATCTTGCCGATAGTGGCTTTGCTGTAATCATCCTTGAGAGCTCTCATATCGCCTGGCTGGTAGCCTCTGCCCTTTTCTACCTTGATCTGCATGTCAAGCTTGCCGCCGGAAAGGTTGGCAATTACATGGTCAGGATTCAAAATCTGGCAGTCGTGCGGTAAGTCGAAGTCAGCTGCTGTGACAGGGCCTGTGCCTTCTTTACGCAATGTAACGGTAACTTCATCTCTGTTTTCGAGTTTGAAGATAACGCCCTTAACGTTAAGAAGAATGTCCACAACGTCTTCTTTAACACCGTCGATCTGGCTGTATTCGTGTACAACACCGGCGATCTGTGCTTCAGTTGGAGCATAACCAATCATGGAGCTCAAAAGAACTCTGCGGAGAGCATTTCCAAGAGTGTGAGCGTAACCGGTTTCAAACGGTTCCATGGTTACTGTTGCGGAATATGGATTGCCTTCAGCTGTTTCAACTTCAATGCTGCGTGGCTTTAAAAGATTGTTAACCGACATTGAATATCCTTTTTACAATACCCTCGGCTCGTTACACCGATAAGGCTGCTAGGAAAAACGGGGCTTTAAAAACGAGTTTACGATCCGAGCCCCAAAGACCGGATCGTAGACATTGTATCAAGCGGCGCACTACACCGCTTTGACATAAATTAGCGAGAGTAAAACTCAACAATCAGAGATTCGTTGACGTCGTGAGCGATTTCGTCACGAGCTGGTACGTTCTTGAATGTACCTTCCAATTTCTTGGAATCAACTGCAACCCAATCAGGGAAACCGTTAGATTCAGCCATCTTAACGCTTTCGTTGATACGGGTTTGGTTTTTGGCTTTTTCGCGAATAGCGATAACATCGCCGGCACGAACTTGGTAGGAAGGAATGTTTACTTTCTTACCGTTGACTGTAACGGCGCAGTGGCTAACCAACTGGCGAGCTTCTGCACGTGTGCAGCCGAAGCCCATTCTGTAGACGACGTTGTCTAAACGGCACTCTAACAAACCGAGTAACTGTTCGCCAACGTTGCCGCGCATAGAATTGGCTTTTTCGAAATAAAGTCTGAACTGACGTTCGAGAACGCCGTACATACGTTTAACTTTTTGCTTTTCACGAAGCTGCTGACCATAGTCAGACAATCTGGCACCGGAAGTGCGGCCATGCTGACCAGGAGCTTCTTCGGATTTGCATTTTGAACTGAAAGAACGTCTTGCGCTCTTCAAGTTCAAGTCGCAGCCTTCACGGCGTGCGAGCTTTTCTTTAGGTCCGGTATAACGAGCCATTTGTTTCTCTTATCCTGTGTGTTCCACATTCAGTCCATCAGATTAGAACTGATAAACGCGGGAATTTGTTAAATTAAACACGACGACGCTTAGATGGGCGAACACCGTTATGAGGAACTGGTGTAACGTCCTGAATCGAAGTGACGCGAATGCCGAGTGCATTCAATGCACGGACGCTGGATTCACGGCCAGGTCCCGGTCCGGTAATACGGACTTCAACATTCTTTAAACCGTATTCAAGAGCATGACGTCCGGCTTGTTCTGCAGCAACCTGTGCAGCGAACGGAGTGGACTTTCTAGAACCCTTGAAACCCTGAGCGCCGGAGCTGGATGCAGCAATTGCATTACCCTGACGGTCAGTAATTGTGATGATAGTGTTGTTAAAGGAAGCGTGAACGTGAGCAATACCCTCGTTAACAACTTTCTTAACTTTTCTACGTGCGCGCTGAGCAGCGATCTGCTGAGCGTTTGGAATCTTACCTGCCATAGTCGTCTATACCTTACTTTTTGAGCGCTACACCAGCTTTCTTCGGACCTTTACGGGTACGAGCATTGGTGCGTGTTCTCTGTCCGCGAACAGGTAAACCACGACGATGACGCATTCCTCTGTAAGTTCCTAAGTCGATAAGGCGCTTAATTGATAACTGAACTTCACGACGAAGGTCACCTTCAACTGTGAACTGGCCGATTGCATCACGAATCTTTTCCAGTTCAGCGTCTGTAAGGTCTTTTACCTTCTTAGATGTTTCTACACCAACCGATTCCAAAATTTGGCGTGCACGTGGACGACCGATACCGTAGATAGCGGTCAAACCGATTTCAGCATGCTGATTCGGTGGAATGTTAATACCGGCGATACGAGCCATTTATTTAACCTCTTTAGCCTTGGCGCTGTTTATGACGTGGATCGGAGCAAATTACGCGAACCACACCTTTGCGCTTAATAATCTTGCACTTACGGCACATTTTTTTGACCGAAGCGTTTACTTTCATATTAATCTCCAAATGTGTGTTGACTTCTCGCAAAATCAACAAGTTAAAACTTGTCTAAATGTAGTGCATAAAGACAAGTTAAGCGTAAGGTGCGTGATTTTATCAAAAATCACGCACTCTTGCGCAAATTTATGGTTACTTTCCTTTAACGGGGAAGGGAACCTGGACCGAAACCCTTGAAGTTTGTCTTCTTGAGTAACGATTCATATTGATGGCTCATGAGATAAGCCTGAACCTGACTCATAAAGTCCATGGTTACTACCACGACGATCAATAAGGATGTACCGCCGAAGTAGAAAGGAACGTTAAAGCGTAAGTTCAAGAACTCAGGAACCAAGCATACAAACACCAGATAGAACGCGCCTGCTAATGTCAAGCGAAGGAGAACTTTATCAATGTAGCGTGATGTCTGTTCACCCGGGCGGATACCTGGAACGAATGCGCCGCTCTTCTTAAGATTCTCTGCAGTTTCTTTCGGATTGAAAACCAATGCCGTATAGAAGTAAGCAAAGAAAATAATCAAAGCTGCGTAAAGCAATGTATATAACGGTTGGCCGGGAGATAAAGAAGCAGCCAAGTCGCGAATCCAACGTGTGGAATCTCCGCTTGTAAACCATCCGGCTAATGTAGCTGGGAAGAGAATCAAGGAAGATGCGAAGATAGGAGGAATTACGTTAGCCATATTTATCTTCAAAGGAAGATAAGAACTCTGACCGCCGTAAACCTTGTTGCCAATCTGACGCTTAGCGTAATTGACTGTGATTCTGCGTTGTCCTCTCTCAACAAACACAACGAAAGCGGTAACCAAAATCACAATGGCGATAATGAAGATCATGGACAGCGGGCTGATTGCTCCTGTGGAAACCAACTGGAACAAGCTGCTGACGGCTGCCGGAAGACCTGCAACGATACCGGCAAAGATAATGATGGAAATACCGTTTCCAATACCTCTCTCTGTAATTTGTTCGCCAAGCCACATTAAGAACATGGTGCCAGTAACGAGAGAAATTACACAGACGCAGCGGAAGAACATACCCGGGTCGATAACCAATCCGGGCTGAGTTTCCAATGCGACTGCGATACCTAATGCCTGGAATGCACCAAGCAATAAAGTACCGTATCGAGTGTATTGAGTGATTTTCCTGCGTCCGGATTCACCTTCTTTTCTTAAGGCTTCAAGGGAAGGAAGCACATAAGAGAGCATTTGCATAATGATGGATGCCGAGATGTACGGCATGATACCAAGTGCAAAAATGGAGAACCTGGACAAGGCGCCACCGGAGAACATGTTGAACAGTCCTAAGATGCCGCCTTGCTGCTGATTAAACAGCTCGCGCAGAGTAACTGGATCGATTCCCGGAACCGGAATATGCGTGCCGATACGAAATACGACGAGAGCAAGAAGAAGGAATATCAATCGACGATATAAATCGCCGTACTTGCTGCTGGCTTTCGCCGGAGTATTTTTGGCCACGTTGACGGTTCCTTATGAATTGATTACTTGCTCTTTTCTTCTACAACGACGCTGCCGCCTGCTGCTTCAATAGCAGCTTTAGCACCTTTGGTGACAGACATTCCGCGAACAACTACCTTGCGGGTAATTTCGCCGGAAAGAATGACACGTGCGTCCTTGGAGTCAGCTTTGATAACATTGGCGTTGATGAGATCGCCAAGATTGACTTCATCAAGACCAAGTTTTTCTAAGTCAGACAAACGAACTTCTGCAACATTAGCGTGTGTCCAAGATGTGAAACCACGCTTTGGAAGACGACGATGCAATGGCATCTGACCGCCTTCGAAACCAACTTTATGGAATCCACCGGCTCTGGATTTTTGACCTTTGTGGCCGCGTCCTGCTGTTTTGCCCCAGCCGCTGCCTACACCGCGGCCAACGCGGTGAGCTGCGCTCTTGGAACCTTCAGCTGGCTGAATTGTATTAAGTCTCATTGTTATTTCCTCAATTATTCAGCACGTACTAAGTAAGATACGGTGTTGATCATGCCGCGAACTGCTGGTGTATCTTCGAGTTCACGGGTTTGACGAATTTTTCTCAATCCAAGACCGAGAACAGTAGCACGATGGGCTTTTTTGCAGCCGATCGGGCTCTTGACCAATGTAACTTTGACAGTCTTCTTGTCCATTTTGTTCTCCAATCTCTTAACCTAACAACTCTTCAACGGTCTTGCCGCGCTTAGCAGCAATTTCGCTTGGTGTGCGAAGATGGCTGAGAGCATCTAAAGTTGCACGAACCATGTTGTATGGGTTGGATGAGCCATGAGACTTAGCAACGATGTTGCGGATACCCATTGCATCGAATACAGCACGCATCGGGCCGCCGGCGATGATACCGGTACCTT